>NZ_JAUBRB010000016.1:0-122985 GCF_036701585.1 Microcoleus sp. POL10_C6
AAACTTATATTTAACTCACCTTGAATATATCGATCGCTCCTGCTAGTGGTCTGCGATCAATTATTCAGCAAACCCTAACTAGAGGCGGGTGTACTTCATAAATATGGAATCTGCTGTAGGTGTCGCTTTTACTTGCAACCATATAATTTTAAGGTTGGTGAGGATTACACAATTATAGCCCAATACGCTTGGGTTAGCGCTTTCAGACGAATTTAATTCCACGCATTTATGAGAGTTCCAGACTTGTGAAAGGAAATCAGATTATTCTTATCCCAAGCGTATTGTTTAATGTGTAGGTTTTCTCGCCACACATTCGATTCATGGGCAAATTGAATGCGATCGCAGAGCCATCAAACAAACAACTTTGTGGGATTAAAAGATTTCTGTCAATGCGTAAATCCTAGCTTTGTTGATAGCCTCAACTAATAAGTCTTATAAAAAATTCTGTATCTAAATATACATTTTTTGTATAAATCATGACATTTATCAAGTTATCCTGACATTCAGGGCTAGATTCCACACCTTACCTACAAAATTTGTAACCTCCAGAGTTGAGAAGGTATTCCAAGCTTTCACCACTCCATCGCCCTTGGTTGTTGGCGTTGGGACTCCAGCTAAGTTCTCAGATTTTAGTCGTCTGTGAAATGTGATATGAGTTGAAATCTCTTAAATCCATGCCGAAACTCAAAGAATCTTTTAATCACCCTCATACCGAACCAGCCGATGCCACGATTCGCCTAAAGCAGCATAAAGACCTGTTTTCCTGGCTTTCGATCGCTGCGGGGCTAATTTTTCTACAGGGGTACATGATTGCTCCCCTGATTCCACGTTTGGCTGAAGTTTTTAATGTTCCGGTTCAGGAAATCGGCTTTATCGTTCCAGCCTATATGCTGTCCTATGCACTGATGGCATTATTCTTCGGCCTCCTGTCCGATCGCTTTGGTCGATGGTCTATTATTCGCATCTCGCTTGCTCTTTTTGTCATTTTCACGGCTTTAACTGCCACTGCTCAAAATGCTTCGCAGATGGCAACCTGGCGGCTATTAACCGGGATTGGAGCCAGTGGTGTGATTCCCCTTACCTTCGCCTTAATTGGCGATTTATTCCCGTTTGATCAGCGAGGTGCCAAGCTAGGATTGGTGTTTGCAGCAATGGAAGGGGGGATGGCAGCAGGCTCTGCGGGGGGAGCGATTCTTGAGCCATTTGTAGGTTGGCGATCGCTCTTTCTAGGTACTGCTGTGCTTGCTGCTGTTGTGCTTTGGCGACTTCATCCTTACGGCTCTTTATTTGATACACCAAAAGTCACCAAATTACCGCCTATTCGGCAAATATTTAGGGGATACAGCCAGATATTAGCCACCTTTCGGGGGCAGCGTACATATGCTTATGTTCTGTGGAATGGTATCTACCACTCTGGGGTATATACATGGCTAGGGTTGTATTTATCGCAACGGTACAACATGGATGCGTTGAGCATTGGGTTAAACATTCTTGGGTACGGCATTCCCGGTTTATTGCTGAGCTCTTTCATTGGTCAAGCTGTTGATCGGTGGGGACGGCGTTGGCTCGTTCCAGCAGGGTTGGTAATGGCTGCTGTGGCTGGGATTGCAATGATTTTTGAGATTCCGCCAATGGGAACGACGATCGCAGTTCTTATTTTGTCTTTAGGGTATGACCTGACTCAACCGTTGTTTGTCGGAATTGTGACGGATCTCGGAGATGACAACAATTTGGGGCAAACGATGGGACTGAAGGTATTTACTCTCTTTACTGGATTTGGTGTAGGCAGTTTCATATTTGGAGAGCTACTGCGCTTTGGATTTGGGCCTTCTCTCGCTATCTTTGGTGGCATTCAGTTGATAACTGGTTTGATTGCAGTCCCACTATTCTGGCAGGAAGTCCCCTCTCGATTACGGGGTTAGCGACTGTTGCCCAAACCAATGTTGCATACATTAATACTGCTCAAATCATTGCGCTCACTGGTGGTGAGGACGCTCTTGATACTGTTCTGTTGTAGAGCATCTATAGAGCAATACGCTTGGGTTAGCGCTTTCAGACGAATTTCATTCCACGCATTTATGAGAGTTCCAGACTTGTGAAACGAAATCAGATTATTCTTATCCCAAGCGTATTGTATTATAGCCGTAGCTTGCGGGGCGGGACGCCATCGCCCTTTTTCACCTTTCCCCCAAACTTTTAACGTCGGCGCGGGGCCGGAAGCCTCGCACTATTGCCATTTTGCGGTTGCGGTTTTTCTTGTAGCTTCATCGTCAAACTAACCCGCTTTAACTTCTCATTCACCTCCAAAACCCGCACTTTCACAACTTGTCCGACTTTGACAATCTGTTTGGGATCATCTACGAAGCGATCGGCTAATTGAGAAACGTGAACCAAACCATCTTGGTGCACTCCCACATCAACAAAGGCTCCAAAGTTAGCTACATTCGTGATTATGCCTTCCAATTCCATCCCAACTTGCAAGTCGGAGATTTCTTTAATTCCTGCTTGGAAAGTGGCATATTTAAACTCGGCACGCGGGTCTCTTCCCGGTTTTTCTAGTTCGGAAATAATGTCTCGGAGTGTCGGTTCACCGACTTTTTCTGTGACATATTTCTTGATGTTTACAGTCTTGATTTTTTCCGATATTTGTGTTATTCCTGTCAGCGGCAAGTCTAAATCCTTGGCGATCGCCTGCACGACAGGATAACTTTCGGGATGAACCGCGGTATTGTCCAGGGGGTTTTCGCCGCCGCGAATGCGGAGAAATCCGGCTGCTTGTTCAAAAGCTTTTGGGCCAAGTTTGGGAACTTTCAGCAGTTGGCGGCGATTTTTAAAAGCGCCGTTTTCGTTGCGGTAATTAACGATATTTTTGGCAACTGTTGCCGTCATTCCTGATACAAATGTCAGCAGTTCTTTCGAGGCTGTGTTTAAGTCAACTCCGACATAATTAACGCAGCTTTCGACTGTTTCGTCGAGTTTCTTTTTGAGCAATTTTTGGTCAACATCGTGCTGGTATTGACCGACTCCTATTGATTTTGGGTCGATTTTCACGAGTTCTGCGAGGGGGTCTTGCAAGCGCCGTCCGATGCTGACTGCGCCACGAACGGTGATGTCGAGATCTGGAAATTCGGCGATCGCCACTTCGCTTGCGGAATAAATCGATGCACCGGATTCATTCACCATGACTTTAATCGGTTTCCTGTCCATTTCTGCCAAAACTTCCGAAACAAATTCGTCTGTTTCGCGGGAAGCTGTACCGTTGCCGATCGCGATTAATTCAATTTTATATTTTTCAATTAAATGCTTGACAATTTTACCAGCTTGCTGTCTCTGAGCGGCCGCTTGGTGGGGGAAAATGGCTTGATATTCTAAAAATTGCCCGGTTTCATCGAGGGCGGAAACTTTGCAGCCCGTGCGAAATCCCGGATCGATCGCCAAGGTGGGTTTCATTCCCGCCGGCGCCGACAGCAGCAACTCGCGCAGGTTGGTTTCAAAAGTGGCGATGGACTCGATATCAGCGACGGCTTTGTTGTGCGATCGTACTTCTGTAATTAACGAAGTCTTCATCAGTCGGTTGAAGGCATCCTTCAAAGTCGATCGATAAAACTCTTTAACTTCCGGTATCCTAGTTCTAATTTCCTGAGCTTCCAAATAAGCCATCACTGCGGATTCATCAAAAGCCAGTTCCAAATCTAAAACCCCTTCCGTTTCCCCCCGAAACAGCGCTAACATATTGTGCGATTGAACGCTTCTGGCTGCAACTTGGTAATTGCGGTACATTTCAAATTTAGTGCTTCCTTCCGGGAAATCATCTTTAATTTTCGAGACAAAAACTCCTGTTTTCATCAAAAACTCTCGCAAATAAGCCCGCAATTCTGCTTTTTCCGAAACCGCTTCCGCCAAAATATCCGCAGCACCTTTGAGAGCTTCTTCTGCTGTTTTTACTCCCTTTTCTTCCGAAATGTATTTAGCTGCTTCCGCCTCAAAATCGGCTGGTTTAGCCGTTGGCAAGTTCAGAGATTTGATAAAATTCGCCAGCGGTTCCAAACCTTTTTCCCTAGCAATTGTTGCTCGCGTCCGCCGCTTTGGTTTGTAAGGCAGATAAAGGTCTTCTAGTTCGTTTTTTTGCAAACACGATTCGATTTTTGCTTGCAGTTCTTCAGTGAGTTTTCCCTGAGAGCTAATCGTATCTAGAATCGACTTTTTGCGCTCTTCAATTTCCGTCAGATAGGTGAAGCGATCGGAGATATCCCGCAACTGAATTTCATTCAGCAAATCCGTGCGTTCTTTGCGGTAGCGGGCAATAAACGGAATTGTTGCTCCCTCTGCGAAAAGTTCCAGAGCATTATTGACTTGAGACAGATTAATGGAAAGTTCTTGAGCAATCAGTTGAGGAATGTCGATCATAGTGCAGAATTTCGGATCGGTCGCTTGAGATTTAAGAGGTGAGATTGACTTCACGGAAGAGAGGAAAAAAAGTGTGAAATAAACGTTTTACAGGGTGTTGGCGCTCGTCCTGCAAGTATTAAAATGATGTTAGCATAAATGCAGTCATTTCTCAATATTATATGTTTCCTTTTAAATATCCTGTGCCGCAAACCGATCCGCCGCGATCGCCCAGAGAAACGCTGCCGACGATGTACGATTTACCCAGCGAAGACCCGGAGAAACCTGGTTTGCCTGACGAATTTCACCATTTGCAGCCGCAGTTGTTGAGCCTGACGTTTCGGCCTCGGAATTATGCAGCTTCTGAGATATTTAGCGGCACCGACATGAACCTTTATTATGACGTGCATCACACTCTGTGGCACAAGCGGCCGGATTGGTTTGGAGTTGTGGGAGTTCCCCGACTTTACGATCGATCCGAACTGCGGATGAGTTACGTTACTTGGCAGGAAGGCGTGAATCCTTTTGTAATTGTAGAACTGCTTTCGCCGGGAACGGAAAAAGAAGATTTAGGCGACAATACCGATGAGGAAAAGTTGCCACCTCAGTCGGGAAACAGTGCGGGTAACGGGCAACTTTTGGAGGCGGAGACGAAGGAGGAACCGCCTAGAAAATGGGAGGTTTACGAGCAGATTTTGCGGGTTCCTATTTATGCCGTTTTCAGTCGCTATACTAACAAATTGCGAGTGTTTGAATTGAAGGGCGGACACTATCAAGAATTAGAATTGCCTGACTCGCGGTTGTGGATTGCTGACCTAAGTTTGGGCTTGGGTTTGTGGCAAGGGGAGTTTCAGGGAATCGATCGACTGTGGTTGCGCTGGTATGATGTTGATGGTAATTGGATTCTCACTGAAGCGGAACAGCAACGGCAGCGGGCTGAGTCAGCGGAAGCTCAATTGCAGTCTTTAATTCGGCGGCTGCGGGAATCTGGCATCGATCCTGATAAATTTTTAAACGGTTAAAGAGGACTAAAGTCCTGACTAAAAACTGGTTCGCCGTCAGGACGTTAGTTTTTTTTTACTTCAACATAAGACTGAAGGCCTCACTATACGCAGGCTTTAACATTTGATCAAAACTTGATTGGTTGCGGCTTATTTGTTTGTTGCTGGTACTCTTGGCAGTCAAGTCATCCGCGTAGGGAGATTGATGCAAATAAGCTTTACCGACAGAACCGAAAAGTTGCAGTTTGTCAGAAATGACCGATTGCATGGCATCGATAGCTTTTTCCATTATTTCCAACAAATCCGGATGTGGCTCAGAAATGTTACTTTTTAACACGTCCATATAAGCTTCGCGAACTTCCGTATTCACATTAAATTTAGATACTCCGAATTTAATACATTGATGAATCATTGAGTTCGGCAAACCGCTCGCCCCGTGCATCACTAACGGCACTGAAACAGCAGCCCGGATTTTTGCCAGACGCGAAAAATCGAGTTTGGGTTGGCTTAAATATTTGCCGTGAACGTTACCAATTGTTACGGCTAAAAAATCCACCTTAGTTTCTTTGATAAACTCTACTGCTGCTACTGGATCGGTCATCCTTGCGGCTTTCTCATCGATTGTCAAACCTTCTTCCCTGCCACTAATTCTGCCGATTTCTGCTTCAACTGCCGCACCGTTAGCGTGGGATAATTTAGCCATTTCCCGGGTAAATATTAAGTTTTGTTCGTAGGGCAAAGGAGAACCGTCTGCCATAATTGATTTAATGCCGGCGGCTAGACCGATGTGAATGTCTTTTTCTGAGGTGCCGTGATCTAAGTGTACTGCGATCGGTACTAAAGATGTGCGGGCAGCTTTGATGCACAGCGCGACTAAAGGCGACTTTCCGTATAGGAGGGCGCTGGGGTGAATTTGCAGTATCGCTGGACTGTCCAGCGCTTCGGCGGCATTGATGACGGCTTTTACTCCTTCGAGGTTGTAGACGTTAAAAGCGCCGATCGCATAAGCCTTTCTCCGGGCCGTGTTCAGCAATTCGCGAGTTGAGACAAGCATAATAGTACCTGCTTTAAAAACTTTTCTGAATGTTGATCATTCTATCAAAGTTCAAGGGCAAGCTCAGCGTAATTTCTGTTTATTTTAATTGCGAATTCTTCCGCTACTATTTATTCTGACTGTCGATCATTTTATTAAAGTTCAAGGGCAAGCTCAGCGTAATTTCTGTTTATTTTAATTGCGAATTCTTCCGCTACTATTTATGTTGTGAAGTGCATTTATTCTTGGGTAGGGTGCGCTAGGCGCACCAAACAAATAGTAGGGTGCGCTAGGTGCACCCTACTAAGTGATTTACTATTTTTGGGCGTTACCAGCGTGCAAACCGCACTCTTTTACGGTCGCTTCTTCCCACCACCAGCGACCTTCGCGTTCGTGTTGGTTCGGCAATACCGGCTTTGTACAAGGTTCGCAACCAATACTTACAAAACCGCGTTCGTGCAACTTGTTGTAAGGCACATCCAAAGCGCGAATGTATTCCCAAACCTCTGCCGAAGACCAGTTTGCTAAGGGGTTGAATTTAATTAATTCATGGTCAGGAGTTGAGAATGCAGTGTCAACTTCAATAACCGGAATACCGTTGCGGGTACTGGGACTTTGGTCTTTCCGCTGACCGGTAATCCAAGCATCAAGAGTATTCAATTTGCGGCGCAGCGGCTTGACTTTCCGCACGCCACAGCATTCTTTGTGACCGTCTTGATAAAAACTAAACAATCCCTTTTCTTCTACTAGGGCTTGTACTTCGGCTGCATCGGGAAACATTACTTCTAATTTAATGCCGTAATGTTTTCTGACTTGATCCAAAAACTGATAAGTTTCCGAGTGCAATCGTCCGGTGTCTAGGGTGAAAACGCGGAAATTCTTGGTAATTTTTGAGGCAATATCGATCAGAACTACATCTTCAGCCCCGCTGAAAGAAATAGAGATATTGTCAAAATTTTCAAGGGCAAATTTGAGAATGTCTCGCGGTGTTTTTTGACTGTATTCTGCTTCTAGGGCGGCAATGTTGAGATTTCTTTGGATGGCAACCATATTTTCGGGTTTTCGGTGTTCTTTTCCTCTAGCCCTTTATTATAGCCGATCGCCGTCTCTCCCTCGCCGACTAATTTGACAATCAAGCAATGTCGTCTGGGGCCTCCGGATTCATCCGTGAAGCGAGGAAAAAGCTCCGACTGCTCATCACCCGCCCCCGGATTTATCAGTGCGAGCACTTTCTTCAATTCTAAAATCTAAAATCTAAAATCTAAAATCGATTGACCGCATCTTCCAGCAGTCTTTTCGGCGGGGTTCACAATCAAGCTCAAGGATTGGTATCGCCTGCTGGCAGTAGTTTTGGTGAACTCAACACTCCTCTACTGGGTAAAATGGGACTATCGCGCGGTCAATTTATTTTGCCCCCGAATTATAAATTACAGACAATAAAATTCTTTAAATGTCATTGTTACCCTCCTAAAATTAAGCTTGTATTATTAATTACAAAATAGCGCTAGCTCAGAAATATAGCGCTGTATATTAAGTGAACAAAGTTTTTCTCAATACCATAATTTACCCCGCCATAGCTACTTTTAAGTGACTGTTATTGACGCCAATTAAATCCATTAACTAGCATTATTTAGGCAATGAAATTAACTAGATAGTTGGGAACAAATTTCAAAAATATACGTAGAAAATATCGCTTTAGTACCCCAAGCGCTCCTTCTACTAAGAGCTGTTGGTTTCAACACAGCGAATCACCAAAAATCAATTACTAATTGCCGATTAATTTATTCAGAGCGATTCCGTTAGCAAAGTAAATTTTTATCGCTTTTTATCGCTTACAGCTAACCTTCAGCCATACGATCGGCTATATTGTATTTAGAAGTACATTAATTTGTCCGCAAAGCGGTATAGTCCCATCGCCGCCGGTCGCGCCAGCTTCTGAATAAACGTAGTCCGCTGTCAGTAACAGCAAGGAAGTGTGGAATTATGTCAAAAATTTTAGTAGTGGACGACGTAAAGAGCGAACTAGAAATCATCTGCCGCATTCTTCAAGATGCCGGACTGGATGTGATCCGGGCAGGCGACGGCGAAGAAGCGATCGCCATGATCCGCAAAACTCCTCCGGCTTTGGTCGTTTTAGATGTAGTGATGCCACGAATGAACGGGTTTGAAGTGATCAGAGAATTGCGGGGCGATCGCACAACTGCAAAATTGCCCGTAGTATTTTGTACTCATAAAAACACCGAGATCGATAAAGCTTGGGGAACTGATTTAGGGGCCGACGCTTACGTCAGCAAACCCTTTGAACCTCAGCAACTCGTCCACATAGTGCAGCGCTTGCTTTCCGCGTAAGCCGAATATAAAGTGATCGGCCACTTCCCAAAAAATATTATACCGACAAACCCTGTTTTTTTAAAATTAACTGGGTTTTTGAATTCCATAAAAGTTTATGTTTAATGATAGAAACCTACTTATTTGCCCAGCCGCGATTTATTTAACGGAAACATTTGAGGCACCCAAAGTGATGCTGAAAAACTTGATCGGCGATCGGCTTTAGGGTCGCAAAACTCTAATTGGTAAGCTACACTATAAACTAAAAATAAGCCATGAAAATAACGGCTCCCCCCGCTGGGGGGAATCAGACAAGTGCAACAAAGCAATTTCTCTTGTTCGGTCAAGGAGGCAGTCTATTCGGCATAGAATTAGATGCAGTGCGGGAAGTCCTTTCACTCAAGGAACAACCGATTTCCCTGGTTCCCAATACCCAGCCATTTTTGCTGGGATTAACCAACTTGCGGGGCGAAATCTTAGCAGCAGCAGACTTTGGACTGTTTGTCGGTATTGAGTCTGTTGACACCTACCACCCAAACAGCCGCATCTTAGTGGTAGAAGCGCCTGATCCACGAGACGTGAGATTGTTGTCGAAAATGCGCCTGGGATTAGCCGTCTCCCGCGTCGAAGGAGTTTTACCTCTCAATCCCGATCGCATTGTCTCAGCACTAGATGTCAGTCCCGACCTAGCTCCATTCTTAAAAGGTCTGTACAATTCCGAAGGACGCTTGCTAATGATTGTCGATGTAGAAGCGATCGCCCATTCCGAACGCTGGTAAAAATCCGCCATACACATAAGTCTGCAACGGCTGTGCATCAATAATATTAACTAACGATCGCCCGCATCCGATTTGCCAATCCTTAATCTTATGATCAAACTTCTCTATACTTGGCTCGCAACAACTTTCACCCTGACATTGCCTGACTTGTCCCCATCGCTGGTAGCTGGGGCGGCTAATGTCATCATTTCTGGATGTTACTTTGCCATCGCTTGGCTAATCAGCTTAGGTTTGTGGCGAAACCGTCAATTCGGGTTCGACATCTTCGCCACAGTCACAGCAGGCATATTTTGGACTTGCGCTTTCGGCCACAGCGGCCACGCCGCCGAATACCTAGGACTGCCGCACTCTCCGGTGGTGCAAACTGTGTTCGATTGGATCACTGTCATTGCGGCGATCGCTTTTTTGAGTTTGTCCAACCGCTACGGCTTCTTAGTAGGTTCCACCCGTATTTTTAACGCTAAAAAAGAAACAGAACAAGCGCTGAGCGAAACTACCCAGCGATTTCACGCAATCTTCGACCAAGCTTTTCAAGCGATCGCATTATTGGATGCAGACGGTACTCTGATCGAAGCCAATCAGACAGCGCTAAAATTGGGCGATTTCCCAGCATCAGAAGTGCTGGGAATGAAATTTTGGCTGACACCAGGCTGGGCATCATCCCCAACAAACCAGCAGCGCCTAAAAACGAACATTCAACAAGTTTCGGTCGGGAATTTTGTCCGGGAAGAATACGAAATCACCGGAGCTAACAACCAGGTAACAGTAATTGACTTGTCGTTTAAGCCGCTGTTAAATGCAACAGGAGAAGTATTTCAAATACTCGCAGAAGGCCGGGAGATTACCAAGCGCAAACAGGCCGAAGCCGCCTTGCAGCAGCTAAGCGCAGAACTAGAGCAGCGAGTGAATGAAAGAACCGAGCAGATACTGCAAACTAACGCACAATTGGAACAGGAAATTCTCGATCGCACCGCAGCCCAAGAGCAATTAAAAGCCTCAGAACAATTCTTAAACAACATCCTCAACAGCATCCCCGACCCGCTTTACGTCAAAGACCAACAGCACCGCTGGATAACATTAAATGATGCCTTTTGTCAATACATAGGTCACAGCAGAGAAGAACTAATTGGCAAATGCTACGACCAGTTTTTGCCCAAAGAGGAAGCAGAGAAATATCGAGAAAAAGACGAATTAGTTTTCTTGACAAATACCAGCAGCGAAGTCCAAAAAACCATCCAAGATCCAGCAGGAAACACCCGCTTTCTCTCAGCCAAAAAATCTATTTTTGTAGATACCGACGGCAGGAAATTTCTCGTTTCCGCGATGAGAGATATCACCAAGCGCGTGCAAATGGAAGAACAACTGCGGCACACACTCGCAGAAGTACAAAGCTCCCAAAGCTTGCTGCGGACAGTCATTGACGCTACGCCAGACTGCATCTTTGTCAAAGATCGAAACTCGCGCTATACCCTAGTCAATGCAGGTTTCGCCACCGCCTTCGGCAAAACTCAAGCAGAAATTCTCGGCAAAGACGACGCAGAAATAGGCATATCGGTCGATCAAATCTTCCCCAACTTCCACGCCGAAACCGATTCCCAAAACCAAATCCAAAACTTCCGGGCAGACAAGCACCTCGCGCCCGGTTCCAACGACTTAGGCACCTTAGCCGACGGCAAAGTACACACCTTCGACACCCAGAAATTGCCCCTCAAAGATGCAGAAGGCAACATTTTAGGAATGCTCGGCTTCGCGCGCGATATCACACAGCGCCGCAAATCTGAACAAGAACTATTGCGGTTCAAAGCAATTTTAGAAACCACAACAGACTGGGTAGGCATGGCAGACACCCAACAGCGCACCATTTATATCAACCGCGCAGCCAGAGAAATGTTGAAAGTTGGCGAGGACTCAGATTTAGCCGGAGTCAGCATTTCCGACCTGACATCCCCCAAAAGTATCGACACTATTATCAACGTCGGCATCCCCGCAGCTTGCCGGGAGGGGGCGTGGAGCGGCGAGACAATTTGGCAAACTTTAGACGGCAAAGAAATACCTGTTTCTCAAGTAATTATTGCTCACAAATCCGAGAAGGGAGAAATTGAATTTATCTCAACAATCGCCCGCAACATTACAGAACGCAAGCGCGTAGAACAAGCCTTGCAGCAGAACTTGCAAATGCTGGATCTGGCAAGCGACGCCTTGATCGTTCGGGATATGGACGGCACGATTAATTATTGGAACCAGGGAGCCGAACGGATGTACGGCTGGACAAAAAAAGAAGCCTTGGGGCAACTCACCCATACTCTATTGCACAGCATTTTCCCTCAGCCTTTAGCAGCTATCTCGGCACAGTTAGAAGAGCAAAATTATTGGGAAGGAGAAGTAATTCACACCACCAATTATGATACCAAGATCACCGTGTTTAGTCGCTGGAATTTGCAGCGAGACGAACATGGAAAACCCAAAGCTATTTTAGAAACTAACAACGATATCACGGAGCGCAAGCAAGCCGAAATCGAAAAACAAAGATTGATTGCGATCGTAGAAAGCAGCTCAGATTTTATCGGCACGGCAACCCTGGAGGGAGAGGCAACATACCTGAACCCCGCTGGAATGAAATTAGTAGGATTGCCAAATATTGAAGAAGTCAAAAATAAAAGTGTTTATGAGTTCTTCTGTGCAGAAGATGTTAAGTTTTTCCAAGAAGAAATCCTGCCGCCTACTGTGCGAGACGGTTTTTGGCAGGGTGAATTCCGCTTGAGGAACTTTCAAACCGGCGAAAACATTCCGGTTGACTTCACCATATTTACCGTCAAAAACCCAGAAACCGGCGAGCCTATCGGGTTGGCAACAGTTACTCGCGACATCAGCGATCGCAAACGCGCAGAAGAGATGCTGCGCGATCGCGAAAGACTGTTCCGAGCCATTTTCGACCAATCGTTCCAATTCATAGGTCTGCTCAAACCGGACGGCACCGTTTTGGAGGCTAACCAAACAGCACTCGCCGCCGCAGGCCTGCGGAGCGAAGAAATAATAGGTACTCCGTTTTCCGAGACCCTGTGGTGGCAGATTTCCCCAGAAACCAAGCAACAGATACGAGAAGCGATCGCCGCAGCCGCAGCCGGCGAGGTAGTCCGTTACGAAGTGGATGTGCTAGTTGCCAACGGTGCAGTGGCGACCGTTGACTTCTCGATCAAACCCATCACAGACGACAGTGGTAAAGTCTTGATGCTAATTCCAGAAGGCCGCGACATCAGCGATCGCAAAGCCCTAGAACGAGAATTAGTTTTGCGTCAAACCCGCTTTGACGCCTTTTTCAAAGCAGCCCCGGCCTCAATGTTTATTTTTGATGAGCAGTTGCGCTTCGTGCAAGTTAACGAGAAATTAGCGGAAACCACCGGCCCCTCAATTGCCGAACACCTCGGCAAGACGGTGAGGGAAGTGGTACCCGAAATGCTCGAAACCCTAGAGCCGATGTTGCAGCAAGTTCTTGTCACCAACCAACCGTTTTTAAACATTGAGGTTTCGGGTACAACTCTCAACCAACCGGGCGTTATCCGAGATTGGCTAGCCTCATACTTTCCTTTGCCCGGATCTGACGGCAAACCCATCGGTGTCGGAGGTGTGGTATTCGAAATTACCGATCGCAAAAAAGCAGAAGAAGAGCGCGATCGATTTTTTACCCTTTCCCTAGACTTGATTTGTATTATAGATTTTGAAGGCAAATTCAAGCGCGTCAATCCCTCTTGGGAAAAAACTCTCGGCTACGCGGCGCTTGAACTCCAAGACAACTATTATATCGATTTAGTCCATCCAGACGATCGCGAATCTACCCTAGAACAAGCGGAAAAAGTAGCCAGTGGCTCCGAATTAAAGTCTTATGAAAATCGCTACCGTTGCAAAGACGGTTCCTACAAGTGGCTGTCGTGGAAAGTGCGACCGGAAACCGAACAAAAGCTCATGTATGCAGTCGCTCGCGACGTTACCGAAAACAAACAGGCACTTAATCAATTACAAGAAACAACAGCCCAATTAGCCCGTTCCGAAGACCAATTTCGGCAGCAAAGCAATCTCTTGCAACTGCTAATAAACAGCATTGGCGACGGCATAATTGCTGCCGACGAAACAGGCAATTTTATTTTGTTCAACCCCGCCGCCGAAGATATCTTTGGCATGGGTGCGACAGATGCTCTTCTCAATGAATGGTCAGCAAGATACGGTTTATTCTTGCCCGATACCGTAACTCCCTATCCCCCAGCCGACATACCTTTAGCGCGCACGGTTCGAGGAGAAGTAGTTGACGACGTAGACCTTTTCACCCGCCACGCAGGCAAGCCAGAGGGTGTGTGGGTGAAAGTTAACGGCCGCCCACTCAAAGACGAAACGGGGGCGCTTAAAGGCGGCGTAGTCGTTTGTCGCAACGTCACCGAACAAAGAGCATCCCAGCAGCAAATGCAGCAGTTGGCCGAGACACAGGAACGCTTGCTGCAAGAACTCAAAACGCGGCAAAATGCCCTAGACGAATCGGCGATCGTCAGCGAAACCGATCTCCAAGGCATGATTACCTACGTCAACGACAGATTCATTGAAATCTCCGGTTACAGCATGGGAGAACTCCTGCACCGCAACCACCGCCTCGTCAATTCCGGCTACCATCCCCAATCATTTTTTGAAGAAATGTGGGTGACACTTTCTCGTGGTTTGGTGTGGAAAGGGGAAATCAAAAACCGACGCAAAGATGGCTCGTTTTACTGGGTAGATTCGACGATCTCCCCCATTTTTGATACCAGTGGCAAAATAGTCAAATATATCGCCATTCGCTTTGACATCACCGAGCGCAAAGAAGCAGAAGAACGACTAGGAAAATTGGCAGCAGAACGTAAAGCAGAAGCTGATTCTCTGACTCAGCAAGTCCTTAAATTGTTGGGAGAAATTAAAGGCGCGGCTCAAGGCGACTTGACAGTCAGGGCGGAAGTGACTAACGACGTTTTAGGTGCTGTCGCCGACTCTTTCAACTTCTTAATCGGTTCTCTGCGGAAAGTGGTAACGGGAATTCAAACTTTAGCCGAACAGGTAACATCTGCCACCGACGAGTCAATTAACAATACCAGTCAACTCACCCAACAGGCGGAAATTCAAGCAGCAAAAATATCTGCTATCATGCGCGAAATCGAGCGGATTGTGAATTCGATCCGCGACGTGCGAGATGTTTCGGTGCGGGCGGAAACAGTGGCTCAGCAGTCTTCTCAAACGGCTGAAGTCGGCGGTATGGCGGTCGATCGCGCTGTCGAAGGCATTAACGGGCTCCGGTTGACGATCGCCTCTACCTCGAAAATGATGAAGCGTTTGGGCGAATCTTCGCAGCAAATTGGCAAAATTGTGACTTCGATTTCTCAACTTGCTTCGCAAACTAATTTATTAGCTCTGAATGCTACTATTGAGGCGGCGCGAGCCGGCGAACAAGGTTTAGGCTTTGCAGTTGTTGCCGAAGAAGTGCGGAAATTAGCAGAAAGATCCGCCGGCGCTACGGAGGAAATCTCCGAAATTGTCGGTACAATTCAAGAAGAAATCAGTCGCGTGATGAAGGCAATGGAATCCGGGACGCTGGAGGTAGTGGAAGGCACTAAGCTGGCAAGCGAAGCTAAAACTCACCTCAATGCCATCATCGAAGTTAGTCGAGAAATGAATGCTTTGGTGCAGAATATTACTATCGCATCTGCCAAGCAAACTGTTTCGGCTGAGGGAATTGCTAACAGTATGCAGCAAGTCAACGAGATTGCTAATACGACTGCACAAAAAGGTGCGGATGTCAAAGCATCTTTGGACGAGTTGTCAGGTTCTCTGGGCCAATTGCAAAAGTCGGTGGCGAATTTCCGTAGTTAGTTCAGTTGTCAGTTGTCAGTTGTCAGTTGACAGTTGACAGTTGACAGTTGTCAGATTAGATAATTGGGCGATTGAAATCGCTACTAAACAAACGAAGTCCACTGCTAGCGGACTAAGAATGCCGGATTTATTTGATAATCGTAAACCCGCACCTTGTATCTTGAAAGAAGTAGATTGCAATTTGCTTCCTGTGGGGGCGGGTTTACGAGATTGTGGGTTTTAGGCAATTATTGTCGGTGAAACCCGCCCCTACAATAACTACAGTCAATTAACCGGACATCATATATAAAAAAAACTGCCAACAGACAACAGACAACAGACAACAAACTAATATGAATGATGACGATTTAAACGAATTAATAGATGCTTTTACCGCAGAATGCGAAGAGTTTCTCCAGTCAATGGAGACGAATCTGCTGGCGATGGAATCGGCGGGTTTGAAAGAGCGACAAGCGGCAGTTAAAGAAATGTTTCGGGCGGCTCACTCGATTAAAGGTGCGGGTTCGATGTTGGGCTTTCAAAACGTGTCGGCGGCGGCTCACACGCTGGAGGACTGTTTTGTCATTTTGCGCGATCGCACAGACTTGGCTGCCCTGGAACCGACTACTGTGAGTGTTTTGCTGCAGGGGGTGGATGCTCTCAAAAAGATTACGATCGAATCAGTTCAACACTCGGATGTCACAACTCCGGATCAAACGGAAAACTTGGAGGCGATCGCCCAAATTTTCGATCAGTTCCAGGCCAAGTACGGCAACTCAGAACCGTCGCCAGTCCCCACAGTCAGCCAATCGACCGCCCCGGAAACCCTGAAACAGATTTTTGAACACCAAGTGCCGGCACTCTTCAATCGCCTAGAAACCGAGCTTTCCCAAGCTCCCGAGGCAGATTTGGCAACAACCGTCACCGCCCTCAAGCAGGTTTACTACCAACTCTCCGGTTTGGCTGGAATGCTGCAATTGCCGGATTTTGGGAAAGTCGCCGCAGCCCTCAGAGATTTGATCGACTCTCCAAACTTGACTCTACAACGGTTGCAATCCGAGGGTTGGGCGATCGCCCAAAACTTGCAAACCGCACGCCAACAAATATTGGAAGGAAGGGCTATCGACATCCCCGAAATCTCCCCCTCCCCGACTCCCCCGGAAATCTCCCCCTCCCCGACTCCCCCCGACTCCCCCCGACTCTCCGACTCCCCGACTCCCCCGGAAATCTCCCCCTCCCCCTCCCCAACTGTCCCCCCCTCCCCGACTCTCCCAGTCGCCAACCCGCAAAGGCCGACAATCCGGGTAGACTTAGAACGTTTAACTGAATTGGTGAATCTAGTCGGGGAATTAGTCATCAACCGTACAAATTTAGAACTTCAAGAATCCGAACTGCGCGGCGAAGTCAAGCGCATCCGCCGCAATATCGTAGATTTGAACCAATTCGGCGGTCAGTTGCGAGAAGAATACGACAGACTGAGCTTTGCAGAGTGGAGAGGGGGAAACGGGAACTCTGGATTGGTAAAACTTGCAGCAGCAGAAACAGAATTGCCCATGATTGCTAACGGCAAATCCTCTCCGCTTCATGCTCACTTCGATATCTTAGAGATGGATCGTTATACAGAGTTCCACTCGACAGCCGCCGAAGTCATCGAAACTGCCCAAGCAATTTCTCACTCCGCCACCAAATTAGACACCTTAGCCATGAAATTCGAGCGCAGTACCGACCAACTGCGCCGCATTACCGAACAACTACGCAGCCGCGTCATGCAGTTGCGAGTCGTGAGTTTCAGTCGCGCCGTCGATCACTTGCCCAGAGCTCTGCGGGAGATGTGCCTCACATACGATAAAGATGTCAACCTGCTGCTAGTGGGAAGAGATACCAAAATTGACGAAAGTTTGCTCGACGCTTTGCGCGACCCCTTAATACACTTAGTGAGAAACGCTTTCGACCACGGCATCGAAATGCCCGAAGTTCGGAAAGCAAGCGGCAAGCCGGCCAGCGGTCAAATTGAAATAGAAGCCCGCCACCAAGGTGGCCAAACTATTATTACTGTCGCCGATGACGGCAAAGGCATTGACCCGGAAATGATTCGCCGTAAAGTTGTCACAAAGGGTTTGGCTACGGAGGAACAAGCTCAAGAATTTTCCATTGCCGAACTCTACGATTTTCTCTTTTGGCCGGGTTTCAGCACTACAGAAGGGGTCAGCGACCTTTCGGGGCGGGGAGTAGGACTCGACGTGGTGCGAACAAATTTGCGGACTGTGCGGGGGACTGTGAAGGTAGACTCTCGCCTGGGAAAAGGTACGAGTTTTATCATCAAACTGCCGCTGCTGCTGTCGATTACTGATGCTTTGATGGTGAAGACCGATCACAATAAAATAGCAGTGCCGCTGGATGCAGTCGAGGAAATTCTGCACATTAAAGCCTCGGAAGTTCACATTGCCGGCAATCAGCCGATGCTGTGGTGGCGGGAGGAATTTATTCGTTTGGTGAGAATGCAAGATTTGCTCGAATACAGCGTCGTCGGGCCGGATGCCCCCTCTCCTGACCCTTTGACCCAAGAGGAAATTCCGGTTCTGGTTTTGGCTTCTACCGAAGGAATGCTGGCGGTGGCCGTGGAACGGCTGATCGGTCAGCAGGAAATTGTGGTTAAACCTTTGCCGCCGCCTCTATCCAAGCCTCGCGGCGTTTTGGGGACTACGATTTTGGGGGACGGGCGCGTGGTGAATATTCTGGATGTGGATGATTTGGTGGGCCAACCTGGGGTAAATAGTTCGATCGCCGCTGTGTCAGGTAAAGTGAAGGAGATGCCGCCGAGTTCGAGCCAGTCACCGCAGATTTTGGTAGTGGATGATTCCTATACAATTCGCCAGTTGCTATCTCTGACGCTGACTCGTGCTCGCTACCGGGTGGTACAGGCTAAAGACGGTGTGGATGCCCTGGAAAAGTTGCAAAATGGTCTTGATTGCAGTTTGGCGATCGTGGATATTGAAATGCCTCGGATGGATGGATTTGAATTGTTGCGATCGATCAGATCGACCGAGCGGTTTGCTAAGATTCCTGTAGCCATGCTGACATCCCGTAGCGGGGCAAAACATCGGCAAATGGCAATGGAATTAGGCGCAAATCAATATTTCACCAAACCTTACAGCGAAGCCCAACTTTTACAAGCTATCCCCAAATTAATCCACCAATCAATAATTTAATCCACCATCTCAAATTTGCTATCAAATAATCTCTAATCTCAAACAAAACTTAGGCAAAAAATAATTCCATCCGCGAATTATAGTGCGAAGCTACGCAGCAGACGCACCTACTAAAATCCAATAATTTTCAATTTTTAATCAAATAATCTTCCATCTTCAATCTTCAATCTTCAATCTTCAATCAAATAATTCTTCAATCTAAAATCTAAAATATAAAATCTAAAATCGAATGACTCACGCCAATTACAATCGCCGATTTCGGAGCAAGAAACAAGCCACTGTTAGAGTTTCCCCTAAAAAATTTGTTTCCTTTGAACTAGGAAATATTTACTATGCTGTTCCTATTGAACGAGTGGAGCGCATTGTTAAAAACTTTAATGTCTACGGCATTTTACCTAACGGTAATAGTTTATTGCGACATCAAGAAGAACTGATTACCATAATTAATTTATCCACAATATTTCCCAGCAGTCCGAGCCTTGCTGAGTGCAAATACCTGATTATTTGTACCTTAAATAAAAGCGATCGGTTGGGGATTCCTCTTCCTGATATGCCAAAAATTTTGGAAATTACCGAAGAAAGCTTCTGCGAGATTCCCGAATTGTACCGTCAACAGCAACTGCCTCCGGTAATAGAAAAGTTAATTCGCGCACCTGATGGTTCCGAAGTTTTTTATCTGAATTTTGATCTATTTAGCGAAATGTAGGGGGTTGACTTTTCGAGGTATTGTACCATATAAATGGTATTTTTGCAAACCAAAACTTATTGATTTATGAAAAAACTCACAATAATGTCGATCGCCCTACTAATTTTTGCAGCAACTCTCGAACTGCCGAAGGTGGGACTACAACTAAGTGCGATCGGGCAAATAGAAACACCCCAACCAATCCCAACACCCCAATCAATCCCAACACCCCAATCAATCCCAACACCCCAACCACAAACACCCCAACCACAAACACCCCAACAAATCCAAACACCCCAACAAATCCAAACACCCCCAATCCAAACACCCCAACCAAAAGCAGCCGACCCCAAAAACCTCGGCTACGTCTCCCCAGAATTTGCCGAAAATTTCTCCCAGCAACAAATCGACCAAATCAACGCCAACGTCGAAACGTTGCTGCTAACTCAAAGCTGCTCCCGCTGCGACCTCCGAGCCGTAAAATTAGTTAACATTAACTTAAAAAATCCCATCCTTACAGGAGCAGATTTATCAGATGCCAACCTCAGCGGTAGTCGCTTCGAGATATCAGATTTTGTCAACACCAATCTAGCTCGCACAAACTTAAGCGGAGCCGAATTAGTAGGAGCGAGAATCAGCAACGCTAACCTCAGAAAAGCTAACTTGACAAAGACAAATCTAGACGGTGCAGACCTGCGATTTTCCGACTTGAGAGATGCCAATCTTTCCGATGCCAACCTCCGCAATGCTAATATAGATGGCGCTAGTATCGATCGAGCAAGTATGGCCGGCACCACAATGCCAGACGGCAGAAAAAATCAATAATATAGCAGAAGGAAGAAGGAAGAAGGAAGAAGGAAGAAGGAAAATGCCTCGTTTCCTGGGCGATTGAAATCGCTTATTGTCAAACTTTTGTCCGTCTACGGGGACTGAATACAAGTTTTTTGATTCCTTGTTCCCAGGCTCTGCCTGGGAATAAATATCTAGAGGCTGTGCCTCGTTGCCTCGTTGCCTCGTTTCCTGCTTCCCTCTTCCCTCTTCCTTCTTCCCTCTTCCTTCTTCCTTCCATCCGTTACATCCGTTACAGAATCCGTTGCCGAACTTCCTTCTGAATTAAACAGCCAAAAACCTCTGAATCACCTCATCACTTAACTCGCTAGTGCTTCCCGAAGCCACAATCCCGCCTTTTTGCATAGCATAATACCAGTCAGCTTGCCGCACAAAATGCAAATGTTGCTCCACCAACAAAACAGAAATTCCCCTAGTAGCAACCACACGGCGCACCGCAGCTTCAATATCTAAAATAATCGATGGTTGAATCCCCTCCGTAGGTTCATCCAAAACCAGCAACTGCGGCTCACCCATCAAAGCCCTAGCAATAGCTAACTGCTGCTGCTGTCCCCCGCTCAAATCACCTCCCAGGCGATCGAGCATAGTTTTCAAAACAGGAAATAACTCAAAAATTTCATCAGGAACTTCAGGATTTTTGGTTTTGGTTGGTTTCGCTTCCAAACCTAACAAAAGATTTTCTTTTACCGTCAAACGTGGAAGAATTTCACGCCCTTGAGGGACGTAACCAATTCCTAATCTAGCCCGCTGGTAAGTCAACTTAGAAGCAATCGATTCTCCGCCAAAAGCAATAGTGCCACTGCGCGGTTGCAGCAACCCCATAATCGTTTTTAGCATAGTAGTTTTGCCCACACCATTGCGGCCAATTAAGCAAACCATTTGCCCCGCCATGACGCTTAAATCGACATCGCGCAAAATGTGACTTTCGCCGTAGTAAACATTCAAATTAGAAACTTGCAGCATATTCTTTAGATTGGTAATAGGGCATTGGACATCGGGCATTGGGCATTGAGCAATTTTAGATTTTAGATTTTAGATTTTAGATTTTAGACTTCTAATGACAACTGCCAACTGTCAACTGCCAACTGACAACTGACTATTCTTCCGGTTTGCCCAAATATACCTCAATTACCCGATCGTCATTTTGCACCTCATCCATAGTCCCCTCACACAAAACCGCACCCTGATGCAACACCGTCACCTGCCGCGCAATTTGCCGCACAAACTCCATATCGTGTTCAATTACCAACACCGAATGACTTTGGGCCAACGAAATCAGCAACTCTCCAGTTAACATCGTTTCCTCATCCGTCAAACCAGCCACAGGTTCATCTACCAACAACAAATCAGGAGATTGAGCCACCAACATTCCAATTTCCAACCATTGCTTTTCCCCGTGAGAAAGCAAACCCGCCGAAATATCAGCTTTAGCAACTAAACCAATTGTTTCTAACAAACCCGCAACCGTGCGTTTTTCAGCAGCAGAAGCAGGCTTGAACAAAGTCGAAAAAACATTTTTATGGCGGCTGCAAGACAATTCCAAATTTTCGCGTGGCGTTAAATTCAAGTAAACTCGCGGCGTCTGAAACTTGCGACCAATTCCCAAGCGCGAAATTCTATCTTCCGACAACTTCCGTAAATTTTGTCCCTTAAATAACACCCTGCCCTCTGTCGGCTGGACCTTTCCGGTAATGGAATCGAGAAAAGTTGTTTTACCCGCACCATTGGGGCCAATAATAACTCGCAGTTCGCCCGCATCCATGCTGAAATTTAAACCGTTGATAGCTTTAAAACCATCAAAACTCACAGTCAAGTTTTCTATTTCTAATACTTTTCCATTCATCATTAACAATTCACTCACTAATAAACAACAACCCATACCTCTTGTAGGTTACGCAGGCAAATATCCTCCCTTATTAAGGAGATTTTTTCCCTTGGCTGACACCATACTTACTACTTTTTGCTGGCAGTTTACTCTAAACTAAAACTGCTAGAACTGCTCGACATTGGAGGTGGAGCGGCTGCTAAAATGCGTTCAGCTAACTTCGAGAGTGGCAAACTTTGCACATATACTTTACCAGGCCCAGTCATCTTTGCCAAAAACAAGCCTTCACCTCCAAATAAAGCATTTTTAAACCCGCCAACAAACTGAATATCGTAATCTACACTCGCTGCAAAAGCTACTAAACACCCGGTGTCTACTCGCAACACTTCGCCAACTCCCAAATTTTTCTCAACTATTGTCCCTCCCGCATGAACAAAAGCTAGCCCGTCACCCTGCAATTTTTGCAGAATAAAACCTTCTCCGCCAAAGAAACCGGCACCCAGCCGCTTGGTGAATGCTACCTCAATTTCAATGCCGTTGGCCGCACAGAGGAATGAGTCTTTTTGACACAAAAACTTACCGCCAAGTTGGCCTAAATCTAGGGGAATTACTTTACCCGGATAGGGGGCGGCAAAAGCGACGCGGGCCTTGCGATTTCCGGCGTTGACAAAGGTGGTAATGAAAAAACCCGCTCCTGTCAGCATTCGTTTGAAACCTTGAAATAAGCCGCCGCCTGTGGATGTTTGCATTTGGATGTCGCCTTCCATGTATGTCATGGTTCCAGCTTCAGCCCTGACGCCTTCTTTGGGGTCGAGTTCAATCTCGATGAGTTGCAAATCGTCGCCGTAGATTTTGTAGTCAATAATATCTGCCATATGTTGCCCCTCAAGTTAAAGAACGAAGCTACTTGCTACGAATATCTAAGTAGGTACATATATATTACGTTTCCTCAGACAGAGATAAACGCAGCGTTTGTCAAGTCTATTGCGATTGCTTTGTTTGTCTGTTGTAGGTGAAATTGATTTATTTCCCCCTACTTATAAATTACACGATATTTTGGCACTCAATGTTCAAGTTCTTCTTTTTCGAGCTGCACTTGGGGGTCTTGTTCCAGGCTGGGGTAAGTAGATACGTACTTCGGTTTTCTGAACAAGCTGCGGATTTGGTCGAAACTTTGATCTTGCAGCCATCCGACTATGCCGTCGGGCAGGACTGTTACTACTATTAAAAATAGCGCACCTTGGAAAAATAGCCACACTTCGGGGAATTGTTCGCTTAAGAAACTTTTGCCAAAGTTGACTAGCAGTGTTCCCAATATTGCTCCCGATAATGTGGCGCGACCTCCGACTGCGACCCAGATTACCATTTCAATTGAAAAGGCAATATCCATTGCTTTTGGCGAAATGATTCCGGTTTGTACGGTAAATAATGCGCCTGCAATTCCGGCTAAACCGGCGGAAATTGCAAAGACTAAAACTTTATATCCTGTGGGATTGTAACCTGAGAAACGCAGCCGCACTTCGTCGTCGCGAATTGCTACTAGCAGGCGGCCGAAACGCCCGCTGGTCAGCCATCGACACAGGCCGTAAGTTGCTGCTAGAAATAGTATGGTGAGAATGTAGAAAATATATTGAGTATCTCGGTCATTTACTGTGGCCCCGAACAAGGTTTTAAAGTCTGTGAGTCCGTTGGTTCCGTTAATCAGTTTTTGCTGACCGTTAAAGAAGTTGAAAAATACAATGGTTGCTGCTTGGGTAAGAATTGAAAAGTAAACGCCTCGAATCCGATTGCGGAATACTAAATAACCTAAAAGTGCGCCCAAGATAGCGGGGATGAGAACTACTGCTAATGCTGAAAAAGGAAATGAATAAAATGGTTGCCAAAACCAGGGGAGTTCGGTAACGCCGTAGAGGTTCATAAATTCTGGCAATTGACTGCTGGCGGTTGGGGGAATTTGCAGTTTTAGGTGCATGGCGAAAGCGTAACCGCCGATCGCAAAAAACACCCCATGCCCTAAACTAAGTAAACCTGTGTATCCCCAAATTAAGTCTATGCCGAGGGCGGCAATTGCTAGTGCTAAAAATCGCCCTAATTGATTGAGCCGAACGTCTGGGAGTATTCCTGGGAGGAGTAAGATGAATGTGAGGGCGATCGCGCTGACAATTATCGCTTCTTTTAGCCAGGGTTTTTGATGTGTTTTCTGCATTTTTCGCTACACTCGCAGTTGTAATTTTTAATTTTCTACCGTCCGCCCTTTTTGCGGGAAAATCCCTCCCGGCTTCACTTGCAGAAAAGCCATAATTAAGGCGAATACCATTACTTTTGCCATGCTAGTTGTGGCGAAAAATGTGAAGAAATCGGCTAAAGGCTTGATAGGAGCGAACATTAATGCTAATGTTCCAGAACCGATCAGGTAATTGGCAGTGCCGATCGCCATCGCAGCAACGACACTCCCCACAATCTTGCCGACACCGCCCACAACCACCACCATAAAGGTATCGACTATATAATTTTGTCCGGTATTTGACCCTACCGAACCGATCAAACTAATCGCACACCCAGCGACACCAGCCAAGCCTGAACCCAAAGCAAAAGTCAGCGCGTCTACTTGTTCGGTAGGAATTCCCAAACACGCACTCATGCTGCGATTTTGTGTCACGGATCTAATCCGCAATCCCCACACAGACTTTTGCAAAAATAGGTAAATTCCCGCCAAACAAATTCCTGTCAGCACAATAATAAAAATTCTGGCGTAGGGCAACTGAAAATTGCCCAGCGGTATGCCACCCCGCAACCATTGCGGTGCAGTTACGTCCACATTTTGAGCGCCAAACCAAGGTTGAGTTACTGCCAGTTTGTAAGTTTGCCCTAAAAAGGCGCTCACCGCCCAGGAAATACCCAAAGATAAAGGCAAAATTATGGCAATAATTTGGCTGCGAATGCGATCGAAATCCGGGCGAGATTTCAGCACCCGCAAACCGCCAAAAAACAGCAAACAAAACACCGCAATGCCAATTACCATCACCCAACTAACGCTGCGGACAAACTGCTGCAAAATTAAACTTACGCCCCAAGTTGCCAGCAGAGTTTCTAGCGGTCGCCCGTAAAGATAGCGAATCACTCCGCGTTCGAGAATTAATCCTACCAATGCAGCTACTAAAAAAGCTAGGGGAATTGCAAATAAAATATAGGTTTCAAAAGCAAATCCTCCGATACCTTTGAAGACATTTTGCACTACGAAAGTTGTATAAGCCCCCAGCATCATCAACTCGCCATGAGCCATATTAATCACGCCCATCAGCCCGAAAATAATCGCTAATCCCAAGGCTGCAATTAGTAAAACTGCGCCGATGCTAATGCCGTTAAATAAACCATCTAATATCGCCACTTTTGTTACTCCTGCATCAAGTCAGTCAACTTTGTTCGCGGATAATTAGGGGCGGATTTTATCCAATTGGTGTCAACTTAGAACTAAAACCCTCTGTATATTTCGCTTGTAGCCAAGTCTCGCTCCCCCTAAATCCCCCTTAATAAGGGGGACTTTGAAGAGTCCAGTTCCCCCTTATTAAGGGAGTAGGGATTGACGAAAGAATGCTCTTACTCCCCCCTTATTAAGGGGGGCCGGGGGGATCTCCGGGTTTAAAGACATACCCTAGGGGAATCGAGGATAGGTTGCCAACGTTAACAAAATTAGTATTACCTACTTATCAAGCTTTGAATTTTCCACCTTTTGCGGGGTCTGACCAATCGCAAGCAAAGCCTTTTGTTTCAGCGACAAATTGATTCCAAGGCACCGGCTTCACTGCTTCTGGTGTAGCAAAAGCGATGTTAAACAAACCGTCTTCTCTCACTTCGCCCAAGCGCACAAATTTAGAAAGGTGATGATTAACTTCCATCGTTACTGTGCCCCCTGGCGCGTCAAAGGTTTGACCCAAAGCTGCTGCCCGCACTTTTTCCAAATCGTCGGCTGTCCCTGCTTTCTCGACAGCTTGCTTCCACAGGTAAACCATGATGTAAGCTGCTTCCATCGGGTCATTTGTCACTCTATCTTTGCCGTATTTGGCCTTGAAAGCTTCCACAAATTTTGTATTAGCCGGAGATTCCACAGTCATGAAGTAATTCCAGGCGGCGTAATGGCCTTTAAGATATTCTACGCCGATCGCCTTTACTTCTTCTTCTGCAATACTGACAGACATTGACGGATATTTGTCCGGGCCCAAACCGGCACCCTGCAACTGTTTGAAAAATGCTACGTTACTGTCGCCGTTGAGGGAATTGAAAATGACGCCGCCGTCTGGCAAAGCTGCCTTAATTTTAGTAATAATTGGCGTGACTTCTGTCCCGCCCAAAGGAATGTAATCTTCCCCAACTAATTCGCCGCCTTTGGCTGCTAGCTGTGCCTTGATAATGGTATTTGCCGTGCGGGGAAAAACGTAGTCAGACCCGACCAAGAAGAATTTTTTACCTTTATTTTCTAGCAGCCAGTCTACTGCTGGTTCGATTTGCTGGTTCGGCGCCGCCCCGGTATAAAAGATATTTTTGGAACACTCTTGACCCTCGTATTGTACGGGGTACCAGAGCATATGATTTTTTTCTTCAAATACTGGCAATACTGCTTTGCGGCTAGCGGAAGTCCAGCATCCGAAGACGGTGACAACTTTATCTTGGTCGATCAATTTTTTGGCTTTTTCGGCAAAAGTTGGCCAGTCTGAGTTGCCATCTTCTATTACTGCTTCGATTTGTTTTCCGAGGACGCCCCCAGCTTTATTAATTTCTTCGATCGCTAATTGTTCGGCATCGACAACGCTTTTTTCGCTGATTGACATCGTGCCGCTCAAGGAATGCAAAATTCCTACTTTGATCGTGTTTCCGCCCCCGGCTGCTGCTGGTGTAGTTCCTGTTGATGTGGGAGAAGCTGCGGGAGTTGCTGTTGGAGTGGGAGTTCTACAAGCTTTTAGAAATAAACTTGATGTTAGGGTAGCAGAACCGTATAAAAGAAATTTCCGCCGATCGAATCGCTTTGTCATTTTTTCTTGTTACTCTTGAATAGATGAGTCAGATGATTGAGAATAATAACACATAGCGACTTGATATTAAGACTAGCTTCAGCAGACTGTTGTATTTTTAGCTACAAAACTTATTGTTTTTGACAAAGTGAATGTTTTATGGGGATTGAGGGCAACTGCGGCAGAAACCGGGCTGATACCTTGTTAGATTTTAGATTGACTGATGACATCAGGGTTGGGATCACGGGCTTACCGGATTTTTTTTGGAAACCAGGTTTAGACACCAAAATACGTCTTTTCAGCAATTAGTGTGTAATTAGAAACCAGGTTTCTTTACATAAATTATCTTATTGATGGTACCACTTAGGCAGCAAACGGGTCGATCGCACAAAATAGAAAGCGGGTTTCTCGCTCTCGACAAGTTATTGATGCTAAAACTTAGGCAGCAAACGGGTCGATCGCACACTCATAAGCGAGTATCAAAGCAGGTGACGATCGCACTTCGCTTTAAGTACGATCGTCACCTGTAGAAATGCCCCTGATTTATGGAGAATAGCGGACTCGAACCGCTGGCCTCTGCGGTGCGATCGCAGCGCTCTACCAACTGAGCTAATTCCCCTGATTGAGTTTTAATTTAGCATTTTAGATGCCGGATTGCCGAATCTAAAAGGCTTACAGGTCTTGCTGGCTCTCACGTTCGCAGACCGTCACTTACACTAGCACGTAACTGCTAAAAAGGTCAAGCGTTTTCCGCGGCCGGCTCAGTGGGGGCGATCGAGCAAAGTGCCGCCACTCTATCCAACTCTAAATCAGCAAAATAGTCCACCGTCCAATTAGCTTGGCGCTGGATCATGTGAAACGGGTAAGTGTGAGTCACACCCGCAACCTGAATCCCCGCTTTTTTCGCCGCTTCAATCCCCGCAAAAGTATCTTCTATCGCCAAACACTCGATCGGTTGCAGGTTAAAGTCGGGATATTTCTGGTTGAGAAGTTCCACAGCCAATAAATAGCAATCCGGTGCTGGTTTGCTCGCCGTCAAGTCATCGCCTGCGACAATTAACTCAAAGTTTGCTGCCAAACCGGCCCGATCTAACACCAATTCTATATCCGATCGCATTGCCCCGCTAACAACGGCCATTTTCAGTCCGGCAACCCGAATTTTATCAATAAATTCTGCCAAACCGGGATAAATCGGCAGTTTCTCCAAAGTATCTATTTGAGCTTTGTAAGCTTCTGCCTTGCCCTGCAGCAGTCGATCGAGATATGTTTCTGTTAGATATCTTCCTCGGCGCTTGAGCAGTTCGGTAATGCAAGCGCGATCGCTCCTTCCCAAACAAATTTCTCGAAACTCCCCACGTTTGAGCTGGAGATTTTCATCGAGCATCAATTGTTCGATTATTTTCTCGTGAATCGGCTCGTCATTAACAATCACGCCATTAAAATCAAATAAAACTGCTTTTAGAGTCATTAGTCATTAGTCATTAGTCATCAATCATTAGTTATTAATCATCAGTCATTAGTAAGTTAGTAGGGGCGGGTTTTACCAACCATCTCAACCTAAAACTAACCATCTATGAAACCCGCCCCCAAAGGGCGAAAAATACACCTCAACAATACATCAAGCAGGAGCTGGAATGCCCGGTAAATCGCCATCAAAATCAGGAGTTCGATCGCCCCAATTCCACCCCCTCGCCACATTTGCCTGTTCCAAATCTTCCCCAGGCAAAGGTTTCACGCCCTGCGTCACCTGATTCACCCACCAGTGTTCGTGAGTTTGCACCGCCGCGAATCCAGCCGCCCCCGCCCAAGCATCGAGGCTGCCAGCCGCGTAAGACTTAATATAAGGCTCCTCAAAGATATCAGTCAGCCACTCTGTTTGCCGCAAAGTTTTTTGGTTTCCGTCCAAAATTGCCAATTGTCCCCCAACCTTCAGCAGTCGGAAGCTTTCTCGCAAAATTGCCCGCGATACAGCAGGTGGCGTCTCATGAAACAGCAAGGAAGCTGCGACTAAATCGAAGCTGGCATCGGCAAAGGCAACGCTTTCGGCATTTCCGTGCAACCACTGGATATTTAAGCCTGCTTTTTGCGCTTTCATTTCGGCAACTACCAGCATATAAGGCGACAAGTCCAGCCCGACAACTTCCGCTTCTGGAAAAGCCTGCTTGAGCATGAGCGTTGTCGAACCCGTGCCACATCCCAAATCGATAATTCGGCGCGGTTTCACCCGCACAGCGTCAATTAAGCCTTGTCTGACGACTGTTTCGTGGGGAGGCAAAACATATTGCGTGATTGGATCGTAGGAAACGGCGGCACTGGGGTTGAGGTAGCCGCATTTAATGCCGTGAAAGTTTTGGCTGCTGTAATATTCGGGATAAACTAGGTTTGGTTGTCGGTAGCGATCGCCCGCTGTTTCCCAGTCAATACCTTCGTAGAGTCGTTTCAGTGCTTCTTCGTCGATCGCCAGTCGAATCAGGGGCGACAAAAAGCGCTCGAAAATTGTATCCTTGCCAACAGCCATAAAACACCTTTAACAAAAACTCTTCTAATTTTAGCCAAAGGCCGTAAATTTAGCATTAATTAAAATTGTTGAGCCCCTCTTCTCTTTTCCCTGTATCCGTTACCTCCGTTACAAAATCCCTGGGCTTCCTTTCCCACTTCCTTCTTAGAGAAGTTTCCCAAATAAATGCAACTATCTACAAGCTCTAAACTCTTATTTCATCAGTCCTTCCCCAATCTCAAATCTCAAATCTCAAATCTCAAATCGTCTTACTTCCCGTTACTAATAGGAATTTTGACCAAAAATTCCGTGCCACCGCCCGGAGGTTGAGAAATTGTGATGCTGCCGCCGTGTCCATCCACTACAATTTTGTAGCTAATTGCTAATCCCAAACCAGTGCCTTTGCCCACCTCTTTAGTCGTAAAAAATGGGTTAAAAATTTGATCTTTAACGCTGTCGGGAATGCCGGGGCCGTTGTCGGCGATCGCCACTTTCAGAAATTTAGCCCCATGTTCGCGAACTACCCCCGTGGAAATAGTAATAATTTTATCCAGGCGATCGATCTCGTTCAAAGCATCGATCGCATTGCTCAGCAAGTTCATAAACACCTGATTGAGCTGAGACGGATAGCATTCGACTGAAGGCACTTTTCCGTATTTCTTAACTATATAAATTCTATTTTTTATGCGGTTGGAGAGCAGCAGCAAGGTATTTTCTATACCTTCGTGAATGTCCGCCTGCTTTTTGTCAGATTCATCAAGGCGAGAAAAGTTTCGCAAAGAAAGAACTATGCTGCGAATGCGTTCGGTTCCTATTTTCATAGAATCCAATATATGCGGCAAATCCTCCTCGATAAATTCTAACTCGATTTCTTCGGTAAAATCTGCGATTTCCTGGGGAACCTCTGGGAAGGCTTCTTTGTATAAACTCACCAACTCTAATAAATCTTTAGTATATTTGCTGGTGTGAGGCAAATTCGCCGAAATGAAGTTAACGGGGTTGTTGATTTCGTGCGCTATTCCAGCCACCATTTGACCGAGGGATGACATTTTTTCGCTCTGCACTAAATGAGTTTGAGTTTTTTTCAGTTCATTTAAGGCACTATTAAGCAGTTTTACTTGGTCTTGGGTTTGACTGTAAAGGTGAGCTTGAGTAATTGCGATCGCCAATTGGTCTGCTACAGCTTTTAACAGTTGGATTTCCTCCCGGCTCCAAAGCCAATGAGTAACATGGCTACAAATTAAATAACCCTGCGGCTGGTTCTGAGTCTGAACAGGTACGGCTAAATAGCTATTAGCTTTAAGTTCCGGCGGTTGAGTTACACCCTTCGCCCAAGTGTCGCTCGAAAGAATAATTGGTTCGCCTTGACCACTCCGTACTAACACATTTTCGAGAAAGTAAGACTCAAACTTTATGGCTTGTGTCGGAGAATCAGATGGACAACATTCCCACAGAATTTGTAAAGTTTTTTCTTGGGGTTTGTACCATCCAAAAGCCGCCCGTTCTAGGTGCAGCAAACTTACTATTTCTTCGACTGTACTTTGCACAATTTTGTCTAATTCCAGGGAAGCGCGAATGCGTCCGGCAATCCGGTTGAGCATGGCTTCTCGCTCCGCTTGAGCGCGATTATTTTCGGAGGAGTAAATTAGCCAAATTGCTGCTAGCATTGCCGGGATGAGCAGTCCGGCGACTACGGATGTCAGCAAATTTAATGCTTGCAGTTTGGATTCAATATTTTCGCGGGGAATTACTAAAGCCATAGACCAGTTAACTTCCTTGAGGGGAGCATAGGCCACATACACCCATTTGTTATCTATTTTTACCAGTTCGATGTTCGTCTGGCGGTCGATCATCTGCCGCGCAATTGTGGAGAGTGCGGGGTCTTTTGACTGTAAAAAGCTTGGGGCCTCCCGGTCGATATTTCCGATTAAGTTATTGTTGGGATGAACAATTGGCACTCCTTGTGAATTGAGCGCAAAAGCATAACTATCGGAACCGTACAGCAAGCTGTTAGCGACCGATGTTACTCGGTCTAATTTAATGCTGCCCGAAAGGACTCCCATTACTTGATTTGGAGCGGGGGGCAATGCCCAAATAGGAGCTGAAATAATAATCGTAGAAACTTTTGTACTGCGGCCTATCAGCGGGTCGGAAACGTTGAGCTGTCCGGCCATTGCTTTTTGAAAGTGTTGGCGGTCTTTACTGTTCGCGCGGTTGCCTAAAGTGTTGATAAATGAGCCGTCCGATTGAGTTAATGACAGGATGAAATACTCTTTTAATCTGTATATTTCTCCTTGCAACCGGGGTTCGACTAATTGCCAATTGAGAGTGCTAACCGTAGGATCGTAAGCAATGGTTTCTATTTCTGCTTTGCGGCTGCTTAGCCAACGGTCGATTTCATCGGTGCCTTTTTCTAGTTTTAATAGTGCTATTTGCTTTAAATTGTCAAGGATTAGTCCGCGTACAAAAAAATAGCTGACGCAAGCAGTTGTGCTAATGGTTAAAGCGGTGGTGGCCAGAATTAGCAGGGTCAGCAAATGGCGGCGCTGCCGTCTGTGTTGCCAAAGACTGTGCGCTTGCTGCCACCGCGATTGAGTCGAATTGCTGATGTTTTGCCAAAAGCGGCGCAGCTTTTTTGTTTGTGGCGGCGGCGCAGACACAGATCCGGCTTGATTTGCTGGGTTTTGCATCATCAAATGTTCCCTCAGAGTCAACTTCATCAAACGGTCTTCGTCATTCGGCAGACTTAATATCAGGCAAGTAGTGAGACAGTTTAAGAAAAGAATGCAACTGTAGCCAAGATTCAAACCCTCGTAGTCATCAGTCATTCGCAATCTAAAATCTAAAATCTAAAATTTAAAATAATATGACTTACATTCCGGATTGCAAACAATTTTTCTTATGGTTGGGCACTCGCCTTCTATTTTGGCATCAATTTTATATTTCGACCTTCGATTTACCTATTTGAGGTTTGTGCTTTACGATATCTTTAATATCTATCTCGTTTGTATAACAAAATAATTGTAAATAACACAGAGAAAATACGGAGTTTTTTAGATTACCAATGTATTATAATGTATGAGCAAAACTCTCTTGACAATTTTACTAATTTGTGCTGGGGTTTCAAGGGGAAATTTTTTCGTCTAAAGCTTTTTTGGCCAAGCGGGTTGCATAAACGGTGAGGGCGATCGTTGCTAGCAAACCAATGCCGTAAAGAGTCCACTCAGCAGCAGTGCGCGATCGCCCGCTAGATCCGAGTGCAGCCAAACTCCCGGCCAGGGAACCGATATAAACATACATGACAGTTCCCGGAATCATGCCGATCCAAGATGCCAAAAAATAGTCTTTTAAAGATACCTGCGTGACTCCAAAAGCATAGTTAAGTAAATTAAACGGAAAAATGGGAGAAAGTCGCGTCAGCAGCACAATTTTCCATCCTTCAGAAGCAACTGCGGAGTCGATGGCCTTAAATTTTTGATTGCCCTCTATCTGTTTGGAAACCCAGTCGCGAGTTAAATATCGCCCTACCAAAAAAGCGCAAGTTGCACCTAAAACCGAGCCGATGGAAACGCAAACCGAACCGCCAACGACTCCGAACAAAACCCCAGAACCGAGAGTCAGCAAAGAACCGGGGATAAATAGAACCGTTGCGACAATGTAAATTAGAATAAAAGCTGCCGGGCCCCAAGGGCCGAGACTCGCGATCGACTCCAGCGCATTTTTCAGAATTCCTTGAAAGTTGAAAAACTGGGTCGCTGCAATCAAAGCCACAGCTAAACCAATCCCTAAAATCAGCTTCCACCTATTTGATGGCGGCGGATTTTCATCTGGCGATCGCGAATCATTCATTACCTAAACTCTCCACTCTCAATAATATGGGCATGGGGCATTGGGCCCAAAAGCATGGGGAATCGGGAATCGGGAATCGGGCCCAAGAATATAGTTTCTTCCTTCTTCCTTCTTCCTTCTTCCTTCTTCCTTCTTCCGACTTGCATCGGACTGACATCCGTTACATCCGTTACATCCGTTACATCCGTCGAGCGAATCCGTTGCCGAACTTCCTTCTTCCTTCTCAAATCAAAGTACCGCCGCAGCTAGAACCGCAACCGGCCGTACAGCCGTAACAATAAGCAGCAGTTTGCACCTCTTGAATCACATCTAAACTGCCAGATTCGAGCAATTTAGCAACAGTTATCTTTTCCCCGCTGCCAGTTTTCGCCGGCAGATTTTCCATTTGGTTAAAATCGCAGTCGTAGACATTGCCCAAATAGTCGATCGACAATTCGTTGCGGCACATTAAATGTTCCAGAGTACCGGGATTAAAATTATCCTCCAAAAACCCCAGATAAGGCTTGTGAAGTTTCTTATGTTCCAAATGAAACTTAGTCCGTCCCACCGGCAAATTAGTAATCGCGAACAATTGATTAAAACAAATCCCAAAATGTTCGGCTAAATAAACCTTGTAATCTTGCTCTAACTTGCCTTGTTCCGGTGTTAGCGAAAACTTGTCTGTTGCCGGCACTTGTGGATTGTACACCAAATCCAGAATTAAATTTGGGTTTTTCCCGTATCCCAACTCATTTAGCTTTTGCAGCGCCCGAATCGAACTGTCAAAAACACCGTTACCGCGCATTTTGTCCACATTGTCAGCTTGATAGCAGGGAAGCGACGCCACAATTCTGAGTTGATGCTGCGCGCAATATTCGGGAATATCTTCAAAACCTTTTTCAAAGTAAATCGTCAAATTAGAACGAACAATTACCTCTTTACCTGCCGCCCTGGCAGCTTCCGCTAGCGGTTTAAAACCGTAAAGCATTTCGGGAGCACCGCCGGTGAGGTCAATAGTTTGAATTTGAGGAAAGCGGCGAATGATTTCAATTAATTGGTCGCCAATTTCCGGGGAAAGTTCTTCGGTTCGTTTCGGGCTAGCTTCAACGTGGCAGTGAGTGCAAGCGAGGTTGCAGCGTTTGCCGAGATTAATTTGTAAAACTGTAATCTGCTTTTTAGTTAAAGCTGAGTGAATTTTGTTTTTGAAAGGCGTGACTGCTGTCTGAATCATGTGCTAACCTTTTGGTCTATGCTCGCAACGAATGTAGAGGCGTTCTGACGGAACGCCTCTGATAATTTAGCACTAATTCTAATAGTTCTGGACGCATCAAAACCAAATAAACCGGGTTTTTTGCTTTTTTTGCGGGTTGCATGGCGTCTTCTGGGCAAAAAACCCGGTTTCTGGGCACCCGTGCCTGTAGGACTATAGCAATTTTAAATGAGTCGTAAATTTTTTACCCCACCCCAACCCTTCCCTTACCAAGGGGAGGGAGTAAGAAATTCACAAATGATTTAGGATTGCTATATTAATCTTACTTTAGAGAGTCCACTAATGTTTCAACTCGTGCTTTAATTTCATCTCGAACGCGGTGAAAAGTTTCGATGGGTTGTCCGTCGGGATCGTCGAGTTGCCAATCTTCAAACACTTCTCGCAATACCCACGCTTCGGGTAAATTCACGCCGCAGCCACAGAGAGAAATTACTGCATCGTAGTCTTCTGCATTGAATTCGTTTAATGGGTTGGATGTTTGATCTGTGATGTCAATGCCGATTTCTGACATGACTTGAATTGCTGTCGGATGAACTCTGCTTGATTCTAACCCGGAACTGGTGACTCCAATCTTGCCGGCTCCGATGGTTTTAGCGAATCCTTCTGCCATTTGCGATCGGCAGGAGTTTCTTTTGCAAACAAACATTACTTTTTTCATGGTTTTTATTGGTTGTTGGTTGTTAGTTGTTGGTTATGGCTTGTTGTCGGGGTTCCGGTGGTTTCTAAGCGCCCGGTAATTCAAGGGCGCGATTTGCTAGGGCGATCGCCTCTTTAGCTGCTTGTTCCTTGCGTTCGCTATAGCGATCGGTCAAATAGTCGGCTTGCTCCCGCAACAGCAGGGTAAACTTGTACAGTTCCTCCATCACGTCGATCGCGCGATCGCGATAAGGCGAATCCTTCATCGTCCCATCATCATGAAACTCCTGATAAGCCTTAGCAACCGAAGACTGATTCGGAATCGTAAACATCCGCATCCAGCGGCCTAAAATCCTCAAAGTATTCACAGCATTAAAAGATTGCGAACCGCCGCTAACCTGCATCACCGCCAAAGTTCGACCTTGAGTCGGTCTCACGGCCCCAATACTTAAAGGAATCCAGTCAATTTGGTTTTTCATAATGCCGGTAATATTGCCGTGCATTTCAGGACTCGACCACACTTGACCCTCCGACCACAGGCTCAATTCCCGCAATTCCTGAACCTTCAGATGCGTATCGGGAACGCTACCATAAATCGGCAATTCTAGAGGATTAAAAAACCTAACTTCGGCACCGAAATCCTCGATCACTCTAGCAGATTCTTCCGCCAACAAGCGGCTGTAAGAACGCTCTCTTAAAGAGCCGTATAAAAAGAGAATTCGGGGTTTATGAGTAAATTTGTTCATGAGATTCTAGCAATTGGAATGGGGAATACAACGAGGGTCTCGCAGCGAGGCAGTTTCTGGTTTTCGGGGAAACCAAAATGCTGTTCGCTTACAGAATTCTACCAACATTAACATCACTGGAACCTCAATTAAAACACCGACAACTGTAGCCAAGGCTGCACCTGAGTTTAAGCCAAACAGCATCACAGCCGTAGCAATCGCTACCTCAAAATGATTGCTGGCCCCAATCAGCGCGGCAGGTGCTGAATCTTCGTAGCACAGCTTTAGTTTTAAAGCTGCTACATAAGAAATCAGGAAAATGAAGTTGGTCTGGATAAACAGAGGCACAGCAATTAAAAGAATGTGCAGAGGATTGTTAACAATCAACTCTCCTTTGAAGGCAAACAAAAGAATTAGCGTAATCAAAAGGGCAGCCGTAGCAACTGGACTCAAATATTGCATAAATTCTCGTTCAAACCATTCTCGCCCTTTATGTTTGAAAATCCAGAAACGGCTATACATTCCGGCGGCTAATGGCAAACCGACATAAATGAATACAGACAATACTATTGTCTGCCAAGGAACAACTAAATCATTTGCTGCTAACAGCCATCTGCCTAATGGTGCATATAAAAACAGCATTGCTAGGGAATTAACGGCAACCATAACGAGGGTATGTCCTTGATTGCCGTAGGAGAGATATCCCCACATTAAAACCATCGCCGTACAGGGGGCAATTCCTAATAATATTGTACCCGCAATGTAGGAACTAGCGATGGAGACTTCACTGCCACGAATTATTTCTGTGCCGGTAATGAGGGGGCGAAATAGCCAACCTAAGAAAAACTGAGAAAATGCTACCATTGTAAATGGTTTGATGAGCCAGTTGACGACTAATGTTAAAATCACGGGCTTGGGCGTTCGCGCTGCATTAGCCGCCTGGGTAAAGTCAATTTTTACCATGATGGGATACATCATAAAAAATAGACAAATGGCAATAGGAATTGACACCTGATAAAAGCTGAGAGCATCAAGGGTGACGGCGACGCTGGGGAATAGTCTACCGAGAATAATACCGCCTAAAATGCAAAGAAATACCCAAAGGGTGAGGTATCTTTCAAAAAAACTGAGCTTGCTTCCTGCTTGGACAGGTGAGTTAGTTGCTTGAGGATGGTTCATTTTAGTTAACTGGTAAGTGAAAATTTATGAGAAAAAATCAAAATTTAGCCTCTTTTCGTAATAACTCTCCAATGGTTAAGTCAAACCTAGCTTGACCATCGAAAAAAGTCCCAACTTTGCCATTGTAGAAATTCTTGTAAATCAGTTGATAGCCTTCGCTTGGTAGTGGAATGTAACCGATCGACTGGACTAAAGTTGGTGCTTTTTTCATGTAGAATTGCACAAATTCGCCCACCTCTGGTTTATTTTGGACAGCGGTGTAACTGACGTAGATAAAAAGAGGTCGAGCGAGGGGTTGATATTGAGCTTTTTCTACAGTTTCGATGCTGGGTATAACTGGCCCTTTACCATTGTCTATTCCTAATGCTTTTAATTGATTTTGATTGACTTCGTAATAGCTTAAGCCAAAGTAACCCAAGGCATTTGGATCTTTGATAACTCCCTGGACTAAAACATTATCATCTTCACTGTCTGTGTAGTCGGTACGACTAGCTTTCGCAGTACCTACTGTTGCTTCTGTGAAGTAGTCAAATGTACCGGAATCTTGACCTGCACCATAGAGGGTGATGGGTTGGTTTGGCCAACTGGGTCTGATCTGATTCCAGCGGGTAATTTTTCCTTGGGCGGCGGGTTCCCAAAGTTTTTTTAGTTCGGCTACAGTAATGTCTTTTGCCCAGCTATTTTTGGGATTGACTACTACTGTGAGAGCGTCGAATGCGACAGGTAATTCGTAGTAGCGGATGCCAGCTTTGTTGCAGGCTTCCATTTCCCCTGGGTTGATGGGGCGCGAGGCGTTGCTGATGTCAGTTTCGCCAGCACAAAACTTTCTAAATCCTCCACCTGTACCGGAGAATTCAACAGTAATTGATGCTTTTTTGGGATTGGTATTTTGATATTCTTTCGTGATCGCATCCGTAATTGGATACACAGTGCTGGAACCGTCTATTTTAATGCTTTGCGATTCTGGAGACTGGACTTGTCCGCAGGAGTTGAGAAGCCCGATCGCACCTATGGTCAAAGCAATTATACTTAGTGCAAAAACCTTGGGCTTTTCTGCTGGGTTCATTGACCTCACCCAATGCCATAACTAAGGGGTACACTGGAATCATATCAATAAAATTTGATATGTCAAGTATGAGGGAAGACAAATAGCCCATAATCACATTAAGAAATGTTGATGGGTTAATCTGCGTCCGAACAGGGGCGCGCCGGCAGGATCTGGCTGAAACGGCGGTATTCGGCGAGGTACTGTTCGAGGGCGATAAACTGAGCTAAATTGAGGCTGTAGTAAATCCAGCGCCCTTCTTGGCGGCTGCGAACTAAACCGGCTTCTTTTAGGGTTTTGAGGTGGAAAGAGAGTTTAGGCTGAGGGACAGACAGGCGATCGCACAAATCGCACACGCACAACTCCTGTTCCCGCAGCAACTCCAAAATCTGAAGCCGCAGGGGGTCAGAAAGAGCGTGAAAGCCAGCAGCAGTCAATTTATCTGCAACAGGTGGCGCGATCGTATAATTTTTAACCATAAATTACCCTTAAAATTTTATTCAAAAACTCCCGGCGCGATTTCTTGTTTTTACCGTTAGATTCCATAAGGTTATCCTGTGATGGCCATTCCAAATCAACTCCGAAATCTTTATCTTCTAGGACTAACGATTAATTCTCTTACCGATGCAACACCCAGTAAGCACAGCCGCTGATTGCCGCAGCAATTGGCAAGGTCAAAATCCATGATAGTAGAATCTGATAGAAAACGCCCACATTAGCTTTTTTTGAAATCAATCCGACACCAAAGATTGAACCTACCGAAACATGGGTAGTAGAAACTGGGAGCCCATAGCGACTGGCAGCAATAACTAAAAATCCCGTCACTAAGTTGGCCACCAACCCTTGACCGGTATTCATTGCTGTCAGCTTTTTGCTCATTGTTTCTGCCACTTTTTTAGCATTCAATAAACCGCCGATCGCCATTCCCAAAGCTACTGCTAAACTTCCCCACTGAACAGAGATTGATTGACCGACTAACATCAGCGAAACAATTTTCGGCGTATCGTTCAATCCTCTAGCAAAACTGACGACTCCCGCACTCATAAAATGGCAAGCATCCACTAAGTTTTGGCTGGGGATTTGTAAGAAATTTCCCAGATATCTTTGCGTGCATTTATCTAGAGAATCTACCGCGACATCAGCGGTTGTGATGCACTTGAGTATGTTAGTTGCATCGGGCTGGGGAATGGGAATAATTTGTTGAGTTTGACCAGCGCAAATACACCATTCTTTCTGGATTCCTAAATAAACTCGCAGGTAGCGAGACAGTCCATAAATTAAAGCTCCTAATAGAATCGCAATCATGGGACTCAGCAACAAAGGCAGTAGAAAATTTTTCTGCAAGGCAGTAAAATTAACTTGATTACCAATTGCTACTAAACCTGCACCAACAAGAGCACCTGTAAGACCGTGAGTTGTGGAAATAGGGAATCCAGTTAAGGTAGCAAGAATAACGGTTAAACCCGCAGCGATCGCGACTGCCAAATGAAAATCTGAGCCATTGGCGATATCGTCGGGAACTAGCCCTTTTCCCGAAAAGCTTTTTACCAGAGTTTCTGCTAGAAAAATAGAAAATACTGAACCTGCAAAAGTTGTGATTGTTGCCCAACCAATTGCTGTTTTATAGTTCGTCGTCTGACTGCCAAACAGTGTCGCAACACCTTTAAAATTATCATTAGCACCATTGCAGTATGCTAAAAAAAACGTGGCGATAAATAGGGCAACAAGTAACATTATCTTACTCAGAATAAGTGTGGTTTATTTAAAACAGTTTTTGGTCGGTGCCCCTACAGCACCGAATTTGATTGTATAGACACAGCTGCCTCAAATAAAATAATGAAAATATTAAGATTTCTTTGGAAGGCGAGCGATCGCATCTTAATTTCGCGCCAGATGGGCACGATATTGAACGATACTCTAATTAAGGCTCGGCGATCGCTTCCGGTACACTCAACCCACCGATTCACTTGGGAGTCTGTACCCGGGCCGGCACATCAGTGAGTCCGGCTTTTTGCATCAGCGAAATCACCCCTATCGATAAAATTCCCCCAATAATTGCCCCGACAACTACCAGAATGATAAAGACTTTTTGCAGAGTTTTTTTAGTTGCCGGGTGGTACTGTCTCGGCAATGCTTCACCTTGATCGTCAACTTCTTGCTCCAAGGGGTCTAGCGGATTGGAGGGATTTGAGTTAAAGGGATTGGGCGCTTGATTCATGGCTGGCTTTGGTTAAACGAGATCAACAACTATTTTAACTTGCGATTAGCCCTTGCTGGTTAAATAATACCTTCTGGTTTCACTCAAAACTCTATAAAATTTATTAAGATACCGAGAATTTTACCAACATTATTAATAAAATATTCGCTGGTGTCAATCTTGATCGCAATTCCTTCTAATTTGAAAAATTTCCAGATACTGCCCGTTGTGAAAAATTAAGTGTTTTTAAGAAGCTAAGATTATATCACTTGAGGCGCTAAAATTTTGAAGCTGGGGTATTTATATACTTGCCTGCTTGTCCAATGCTTTCTGTCAAAGATAATTACTATGACGTTACGCGAACTTCAAGACCGAGCACTGAGGTTGTCTGCCGAGGAGCGATGGCAGTTAATTAATGCTTTGATGCGATCGCTCCAACCGAAACCCCGATCGAAGGTGAAACCGAAGGGTTTAGCCGCGAGTTTAATTGGCATTGCGAAAACGGACGCGCCACCACCTACAGATGCAGAAGTAAAGGCAATGTTGGATGAGCGGTTAGTCCAAAAGTATCTGTGATGAAAGTTTTATTTGATACCAATGTTTTACTGGATGCAATGCTGGCCCGCGAACCTTTTGTAGCGGATGCTGCTTTTTTACTGAATGCCGTTGAATCGGGGCAAGTTGAAGGGTTTATGTCGGCGAAAACGGTTACGGATGTGCATTATTTGGTTGGACGACAAACCAAGAGTTCTGAAGCTGCGATTGCAGCGGTAACTCGACTGTTGGCATTGATGGAAATTTGTGGGGTGGATCGAGAGGTTCTGGAGCAAGCGATCGCGCCCTTGATTGCCGGATTTTGAAGATGCGGTGCAGATAGCGTGTGCGATCGAGTTAGAGTTAGAGGCGATCGTTACTCGGGATGTGAATGGATTCGCAGAGTCGCCGATTCCCGTTTTGTCACCTCAAGAACGGAGAAATCGGTTGACCTAGCAGAGGGCTGAATAAATTAGGCGATCGGTGTTTCATCCCCGCCTTAAAAGCGCGGAAATGAAACACTTACAACAAAAATATCGGTATCTGTTATCCTTCTGCTTGTGACAGGCGATCGAGAGAAATAGTTGCCGCTTGAGATACTTGAGAATTGCTGTCTTTTTCTAAGTATTTTAAAGCCGAAACGCTCTTAACACTCGGCAAATTGCCCAAAGCTTCAGCCAGCCTCTGGCGAATCAGCCAATCTTCCGACTGAGCAAAATTGAGGATGCGATCGATCGCCCCAATTTCCTTAATTTCCCCCAAAGCCGAAATTGCCGCCTGCTGGATCACCACTTGCTCGCTGTCGAGAGCTTTTAGCAGCACATCGCGGGCCCGGGGATCTTTGAGATTTCCCAGAGAAACAGCAGCACTGAAGCGCACCAGCCATTCAGTATCTTCGTAAAAAGCCCGCACCAAAGAATCAAAAGCTCTGATATCTTCCAGATAGCCCAAAGCACCCGCAGCGTCAGCACGAATGCCGTAATCCGGGTCTGTTTCTAGCAATTTGACTAGAATGGGATAGCACTCTGCTGTCGGTTTTACCCCGAGAGCAAACACAGCCATCGATCGCACCTGCAAACTTTCGTCGTTCAACACCTTTTTAATCAAAGGCACCGCCTCTGCAGCAGGCACATTCCGCAAGTTGGCCAAAGCCACCATTCGATCGGCGGAATTTTCGCTTTCTAACTTGGCTGCAATTTGCTCTAAGCTTAAAGTTGTCATTATGGATAAATCTTGTAGTAAAACTTTACATTCGGGTTATTTTGATTATAGGGGAGTCTCAGGGGAAAAACAGGCAGTAAAAACCGCCCTGCGTATTTGAGATGAGTAAGATTGCGGATTAGTGAGACGATTAATCTAAAGTTCAGATTGCGTGGAAATAATCAAAGAGAAAGTTTATTATTTAAATCCCAAGCACAGGCGAGGTGTTTCTGCCGTTCCCCAAGGCTTTGCCCGATAGTTAGCCGCCCTCTGACAACCTGATCAACTATGCCGTTCTACCACCCGCCCTTTTACTCCTCAGCCTTAGAACAAGCGATCGATCGCTACCCCCTCACTGCCGGGCCAGAAACTTCCTTAGCAGTGGCGATCGCCCTGATGAGTCAGTTGCAAAACAGTTGCCCCCTAGTCAAAACACCTGTACCCTCAGACCGGGGGGCGATAACCGAAACATCGGCGCCGGAAAAGATGCGCGCCCGGTGCGTGTTCGTCGTGCAGAACCAGCAGACTATTACCACAGGCAACTTATCCGAAAACCCCAGCCGCGGGCTGTTAATCGGCATATTAACACCCGCCGACCTAGTGAGGCTGATAGCTTCTGGCAAAATAGACAGCCAGCACAAAGTAGCCCTGCACAAAATACCAATTTCCGAAGTGATGTCCCCGGTGTCGGTATCCCTCACAGAATCCGATGACCAAGACGTGTTTACCGCTTTATCCTTATTTCGCCAGCACAAGATTCGCTATTTGCCGATCGTCAATCAATTTCGCCACTTGGTAGGAGTGCTGACACGGGAAAGAATTCGCCAAGTATTGCAGCCTTCAAACATTCTTAAATTGCGGCGGGTAGCAGAATTAATGACTACGCCAATTACAGCGCCCCACACCGCCTCACTGCTGAGCATAACCGAACTGATGTCAGAGCATCAAGTCAGTTGTGTAGTGATTACAAAAAACAAAGAATTAACAATGGAGAAGCCCAAAGATGACTATACCTCCATTTTTCACTATTCCTTTCACCAACCCCTGGGAATTATTACCGAATATGACCTTGTGCAGGCACAGTTTCTCGAACTAAATTTCGAGCAAACCCCAGCTCAAAAAGTCATGAGAACTCCCCTGCAATTTCTTCAACCTTCCGATTCCCTATGGACGGCGCACAAAGAAATGGAGCAGCAACAAGTGCAGCGGTTGGTCGTGTGCGGGGGGCGCGGAGAACTGTTGGGAATTATTACTCAGACCAGCTTGCTCAGAGTCCTCGACCCCACGGAAATGTACCGAGTTGTCAAACAGTTGCAGCAGTCGGTTTATCAATTGCAAGCCGAAAAAGTGGAACTGTTGCAAAGCCGCAACGCCAAACTGGAACAGCAGGTGCGGGAACGGACTGCAAAACTCCACGAACAATTGCAGCGCGATCGGCTGTTAACTCACATTTCCTTGCGGATTCATCAATCCTTAAACCTCGAAGAAATTCTCCACGCCAGCGTCGATGAAGTCCGCCAAGTTTTGCAAGCTGACCGAGTAGCAATCCTGCATTTAGAGTCCAGCAATTACGGCATTGTAGTGGCAGAATCCGTTGCCGAAAATTGGCCTTCAATATTGGGAGAAATCATGCCGGATAATATTTGGCAAGAATCTGCTTCCGTGATCGAACAGGAAATTTATGCGGTTCCAGACCTCGACCAAGCCTGTTTGAGCGCCGAAAAATATGCGCGGTTCCAGCAAGCGCAAATCAAAGCTTATTTGATTGTACCAATTTTGCAAGACGGCAATTTGTGGGGAATGATGTGTGTCCATCAGTGTTCCCAATCCCGTCAGTGGCAACCTTCGGAAGTGGATTTGCTGCTGCAACTGGCAACTCAAATCGCGATCGCGATTCAGCAAGCCCAACTCTATCAGCAAGTCCAAAATCTCAACACCGACCTCGAACGCCAAGTCCAAGAACGCACCGCCGAATTACAGCAAAAAGTTCACGAACTCCAGCATTTAAACGTCCTCAAAGATGAATTCCTCAGCACCGTTTCTCACGAACTGCGGACGCCTTTAGCTAATATAAAAATGGCTATTCATATGCTGAGAATTTCTCCCACGCTAGATCGGCGCCAGATTTATCTAGAAATTTTAGAAACAGAATGTACTAGAGAAACAGATTTGATTAATGCTTTGCTAGATTTGCAGCGGCTCGAAGCCGCAACTTGTCCGATCGACCTCGAACCAGTAAACTTAGAAGTCTGGCTGCCTACTATTATCGACCCGTTTTACACCCGGGCCCACGACCGCCACCAGGATTTGCGAGTAGAGTGCGATCGTCACCTCCCCACGATCAGTTCCAACCGCGCTAGTTTGGGACGAATTTTAGCCGAACTCCTCAACAATGCCTGCAAATATACGGCTAATGACGGCGAAATTTCTCTGAAAGTTGAGTGCAAAAACGGAGACGGCGAACAAGCAGGACAAAGGACAAATTCGCGACAAGCAAGTGCTGTGGCTTCAGAAATCCAATTTACACTCAGCAATCAATCGTCGATTTCCACAGAGGAATTGCCTCGAATTTTTGAGAAATTTTATCGAGTTCCCAACGCCGATCCTTGGAAACAAGGAGGTACAGGTTTGGGTTTAGCTTTGGTTCAAAAACTTGTGGAACAGTTGCAGGGAAAAATTGAGGTTGAAAGCAGCAATGGCTGGACTAATTTTATCGTCACATTTCCTACCAACCCAGATGGAAATTAGTCCGCCCTGAGTCAATTTTAGATTTTAGATTTTAGATTTTAGATTTTAGATTTTAGACTTCGGCCTAAGAGGTTCGGCGAGCGCGAGCGTCAAGTCGCGCTCAGTCCAACGATTTTAGATTTTCGATTTACTCCACAGACGAATCTGGGATATTGAACAAGAGTCTAAGATTTTGGGAGTTCCATGACTACTATCGGAGGCTTGTATCCTTTTTTTGGGGGTCATCTTTGTTGGGTGTCACTCTTTTTTAGGAGCTAGTTTTTGAATACGAGACGGTGCTGGCGTCAAATTCAAATATTCATTTTTATCTTCAACAACTGATGATCTCGATGCTGGATACTTCTTGCGTTTAGGGGCATGATTCGCAACTGTGCCCAAGCATGGTATGCCAAAATTTTCTAATTGACTGAAAACTTTTTTGACTACAGAAAAGGGAACCTGCTGAATTGCTACAACCATCAGTATGCCATCGGTGCGCGCCGCTAAAAAATTCGTATCTTTACTGTCAACTAGCGGCGGCGTATCGTAGATAACTAAGTCAAATTTTGCCTGAAGTTCTTCCATTAAATACTGCATCTGAGATGATGCCAGCCGTCTGGCAGTACCAGGATCCGGGAGACCGGCAGTTAATACAAAAAGATTATCTGCTAGATGCGATCGTTGGATAATTTCATTGGGTTCGTTTTTATGGTCGAGCAAGTTGCTCAATCCCTTGACATTAGGCAGTTCCAACAGCAAGTGCAGACTGGGGGAATGCAAATTAGCGTCTACTAACAGCACTCGCTGACCCGCCAGCGCTGCCACGTGAGCTAAGTTTAAAGCAACGGTAGATTTGCCTTCGCCAACTGTAGCCGAACCAATTGCCACAGAGCTAATCGTTCGATTTGAAGAAAGAAAGCGGATATTAGTATAAAGAGAGTCAAAAGCTTCTATAAATTCCGCAGCAATTTTCTTATTACCCTCTTTTCCTTCAATATAAGCATAGGCATTAGCAATAGAAGGCGGCAATTTTCTAGCATTTTTGTCCAGAGGAATTGCTCCCAATAAAGGCGCATCAACCGCATCTTTAACGTCATCAGCACAGTAGAAAATATTGCGGAACTTTTCAATGAGGATAGCAGCTCCCAGACCCAAAACTAGCGCTCCAACAACTGCCATCATTAATTTGTTTTTAGCTTTCGATGGAACTGGCATTAGGTTGCCCTTCTCATCTCGCGGTATCCGTGGTTCAGAAATTATTTCCCAAGGTACTTGGCTTTGAGCTGCTTGGACGCGCAGAGTTTCCCGCTGGCTTAAAAGTTGATCGCGGGTGCGGGCGGCTACTTCTAATTGCTGTTGCAGTTCGTTGTAGCGGCGGGCTATGGTGGGGAATTCTGTTGCTTGCCTGTTTAAATTGTTTTTAGTTTGAGTGATTGCCTGAAGGCGAGCTTCTAAGACTTCAACTTGGTTAGCAGTATCAACCAATTGTTTAATCAAGCCTATGCGAATAGAATTTTGAAAATTTTGAACTTTAGAATTAGCTTGGGTGCCGACTAAATTTTGCCCCAAAATTCGATCAGTTTGCTGGTTGAGCAAAGCTACTAAATTTGCCCGCTTGCGCTCTAAAGCTTCCACTATAGGGTTAGCAGATTTAAAACGAGCTGTTTCTACAGCAATCTGACCTTCTACTTCCTTAACCTTGGTCAGCAACTCTTTATATTGAGGCTCTTCGCTTAAAGCTGAAGCGGCAATAGCTTCATTTGGTGTAAAATCTAATTGTTTTTGCAAGTTAGCGTACAGCGTTTTCTGTTCTTGCAGTAGCCTTTGAGTTTCTAACTCTAAAGTTTCTACGGTACGAACTTGCTGGATTAATTGCGCGCCTTGTTCTTGAGGATTGGTAATCTTTTGCTGCTGCTGTATCAACTGTAACTCCGATTTCAGGTCGTTTACGCGCTTATTGAGTCCCGGAAGCTGGTCTTCAATAAATTTAACACCTTCACCAATCCGAGTCTTGCGTTCATCAAGACTGTACTTTAAATATTTCTTTTTAGTTTCTTGTAAAACGAACTCAACTAATTTAGTATCATTCCCCATGAAGCGAACTTCCAAAATTTTAGTCAGCGTCCTCTCATCTTCTCCTATCCGCAAAACGATTAATTCTTTTTCAAGAATTTTTTCGGTAACTTTTGGATATCGTTTTTGGACTTGTTTAACAATAGCCGACAGCATCTGAGGACTCTTGAGAATTTCAAGTTGAGTTGCGTAGTCCAAACTAAAAAAATCTCGATTAGGCACTGCCCCCCCCTCGCCGCGATTGGCTAGGGCAGAGGGATCAGCAATTCTGGCCTCCGTTGTCACGGGTTCCACTAGCATCCGAAAATCGCCTTGATATGTTTTCTTGCCTCCCTTGATCTGATAAACAGCTCCAGTGCCTACTAGACCTATAATCCCAATAATGATTAGGGCTTGTCGCTGAAAAGTCCTCAACAACGGCTTTACATTCAATCCTTTCTGAGGCTGCGCGCTTAAATCTTCTCCCTCGTCAACGGAAAATTGCTGCACCTGTCGGCTCTGGTTGCTAATGGGTACGATATGAGCGTCCTGTTCTCTTTCCATGTTGACCTCTTGGATATTTTGTGGGTAAAATCAGCTTTCTTCTGCGAGCCTTCGGATTGATACTTTGAGCATTGGCTTAAGGATATCACACGAAATTATGGGTTGGTTGAGCCCACTTCCTTCTAATAGTTCTCACTACTTTCACATAGTATACAAAAATAACTAAATCCCTATGCTAGGCCGGCAGTAAAAGTTCTTTTACAACTGCTGGAGAGTTATATCAGACTGCATTTGGCTCTGCTGCGTTGTGCTTGTATTTCGGGTTTCCGGGCGACGAAGCAAACTTTTTCAGGTGTCGCTCAGCTTCCCGACAGGGGGTTCCATAACTTTACCAAACTTTTACAATTGACCGTAACACCTCAGCCGCTGCTTGCGCTGGTATTGATTTGTCCTCTATGCCATTTTTCGGTTCAGAGTCAACGGCAGAAGCACTTATTAACTTATGCGCTAACTGACCGGCTAAAAGGTTTTGCATTTCCCATGTCGATATAATTAGCCACATTCAGCAGATTTTTTGGAACGGCAACTAATCCAATCAATTTCCGAGAAAAATCTGTTTCTTCTTTTAATTATAAACTTTTTGAGGAGTTGGATGACTGATTAAGTGTATATACTTAGTTTACCGTGGTGATTATATCACCAACTCATCTCTATAGTGCGCGACAGACATAAAATTTAATAAGTTGTGTTCTCAAGCTCGATCGACATCTCGAACAACTCCAGCCTTCGGGGTTTTTCTACCGGGGCGGATGGCGCGGCGCGATTTATGTATTTTCGTAAAAAAACTAGGTTTCTGGGTTCCGGAGCTATTACTAAAACTATCGCTTTGATTCGCCCTCCGAGCCAGCTATAGCAATCCTTTCGGTAAACGCGCAACGGACTTTTTTTGAATTAACCGATGCCATAAGAAGATGACACATTGTTAAATACAAAAAGAGTTCGCACAGGATGGGAGGATTGCTATTAATCTCGCCCGGATTAGCTATCGGTAGTTGTGGTTTTTTGATTTTACTAATTACCAACTACTTTTTATTAGCGCTTACTGATTTTGTGCTTTTCTTTCTCGCAGCTTCAACAATATTTCTGCATGAACTTCGCGGGTTATGGGATAAAAATAGGTAAGAATCATGCCAGCAATTAAAGCAATTGTGGGCAGCGGCCCGATCGCAACTCGAATCGCAAACAGTGCAGAATCTGGCTGTACGGGGGCCGGCTGTCCGGGAACGGTAGAGAGAAATCCAGCTCCTTCTAATGCTTGGCCTACCAACCACAAACCCCCTGCCAATCCGATTTTTTGCAGCAGTACCATAAATGAATAGAAAACGCCTTCGCGTCTTTCTCCTGTTTGCAGTTCGTCGAGTTCGATCACATCCGGTATCATCGACCAAGGTATTAGATAAGCCGTGGAAACTCCGATACCTGCCATGACTGCTAATATGTACATCTGCAATACTTGTCCTGGTTGGAGGAAAAACAGTCCAGCTTGGGCAATAATCCACAAACTCATGCCCATAAAATATACGGCTTTTTTGCCGTATCTCTCGCTGACTTTACTCCAAACAAAGAGCATGATTAATGCAGTGCCTTGAACTGCGATCGCCACCAAGCTAAAAACGTACTGTGGCTGTTGCATCCAGTTAACAACAAAGTAGGGAATAATAGTAGCAGTCAACTGCACTCCCAGCCAAGAAAAAAGATAAATTCCAATGACGTACAAAAAAGGGCGATTGCTAAATGCAATCTGCAACTGTTCTTTCAGTGGCAAGGATGTAGAATTATCTAGGTCTGCGTTTTCTAATAGTTGGGCTGCGACGTGCTTGCGAGTTCCCAAAACACACCAGTACAAAGGCAAGACAGAGATAACTGCACAGATTGCACCTAATACTAAATATTGTTGATTCGGGTCTTTTTCAAATACACGAAAGATAATTAGAGCTAAGATCAATGAAAGGATGCTGCCGCCAATGGAGAAAGCAAATCGAAAACTATTAAGGCTAGTGCGTTCGTTGTAGTCTTGAGTAAGTTCTGGAGTCAGGGCAGTGTAGGGAAGATTGACAGCCGTGTAGGCGGTGTTGAACAAAATGCTGATTGCAACATAGTACCAAAATAACACTGTGTGATCCGTGCTAGGTACAATCCACTGCAATAAGAAGAATATGCCGAAGGGAATGCCACCATATATTATCCAAGGATATCGGCGGCCCCAAGGATGAGAAGTGCGATCGCTCAAAACCCCCACAATCGGGTCATTTATGGCATCCCAAACCTTGCCAACTACTAAAATATTACTGGCTAAGCCAGCAGGTAAACCAGCGACATTGGTAAAGAAAACTAGCAGGTAAAATGCCAAAACATTAGCGGTAATTGCCGGGCCGAGGTCGCCGGCACCGTAAGCTAATTTTGTTGATAAACTGAGTTTTTGTGTTGCGGGATTTTTGGCGGCTGGTTGAGGCGGGGAAGTGTTGCTCATAAACTTTGATTTCAGGATGTTTTTGCAGTGACAGTCTTTCCAGTAGGAGTATAACTCACGCTACGCCCTAATACTAAGTTTTTTGTAGCGATCGGGATTATTGTGAAGAATTGGTAATTGGTAATTGATAATTGGTAATTTATAGGTGGGTAGGGGCAGGTTTACGAGATTCTTGGTTTTAGGCAATTATTCTTGGTAAAACCTGCCCCTACTTAAGGAAACAGTTGCGAAATCTGAACTTCTATTTCGGGAAATGCCAGCATTGACAAAACATCATCTTCATTAAATACTGTTTCTTGTCGGTAGTTTGCCTCGCCCGGTTCGCGAAAAACATAAACTTGCCGCGTGTTAACATCAAGTATCCAATAATCAGTAATTCCCGCCTTAGCATAAGCCGATGCTTTTCGCTTGCGGTCTGTTTCTAAAGTCGTGTCAGCTATTTCTACTAATAAAAAAATATTGTCGGGCGCGGGATGAAAATCTTGGTACAGTCGAGGGTCTATTTGCACTACAGCAATATCCGGTTCTGGTTCTGAATTATAACTTAGAGCGATCGGGTCTTGAATGCGAATTAAAGCAAGTCCTGCCAGCAGATTTCTGAGATAGTCGGCTGCACAGAGGTTAGTTGCTGCGTGGGGAGGATTTTTTGCACTCCTTGAAATAATTAGCCCGTCAATTAATTCGACTCGTTCATCGGGATTGAGAATGCCTGTTTCGGTCATGCGGCGGTATTCCTCTACAGTCCACAAGCGTAAATCTGTTACAGTCATGGCACAATTTCCTTGGGCGATATTATCTATTATCTATTATCGATTCACATTCTAGTTTTTCTTAAATTACTCGGTCAACAATCTAGATTTTGTTGTAATTGCTCCCACACACCACAAAATGGCATTAACAATTTCCGATCGCTGAATATCTTCTGCGTCTAAAAAACTTGCAAACTCTTCCTCAATATTCAAATGGTCTGCCAAATCATAAAGTATGCGCTTGTATTCAGTTGGCATCGGTATTAAAGTAGCTTTCACTAAATCGAAAAGCGCGTTCAAACAGTTGAGGATAGTAGCTGATTCGTCAAAATCTTCGGCATCGAGCAAGTATAGCGTTTCTGCAATGTCGCAAATAGCGTCTATTTGTGTGGGTGGCTTTCCCAGTTCGCTGACATCGATATTGCACAATTGGAGAGCGTTAATAGCTAGTTCTGGACGGGTAAAAAATACAAGTTGACCGCCGGCTATTAAGGGCGGCTCTTGTTCTCCATAGACAATTAGAGTATATAGATTTGGTATTTCGGTGCCGGGGTCGATCCGGAAACCGAACAGCCACAACAATTTTTCTGTATTTGGGTTCGCTGTTTGCAGTGTTGTTGGCAAAGTTTTGGGTTCTGACATGAATTTGTAATCCCTATAATACGCTCTTAAACCCGGTTTCTACGCAAAATCTGGGTTTTAGTAATAATAAATCTACACAGCAACCGGGTTTATAAGGCAAGAGTGCGTAATCTTTTTCCTATAAATTTTGCTGGATGATGTCGCAGCATTCGGCAACAGTTGCTCTTTCTTCCATTGCTGATACTAGGGCTTCGTAAGCTGATTTGTGGCTTTCGATCAAGTTTTTTGCTCGCAGCGAACCCCAGTTTTGTTTGAGTTGAATTTCGGAACTGGGGCGGCGCAGTTGTGTTAAAATTGCGCTAATTTTTGTGCGGTCTTCTGCTCCTCCTTGTGCGCTGCCGTAAACAAATTTTTCGGCGACTATTCCGGCCATCCACACGGTGCAGTATTGGTCTAAAAGTTGGGAGGAAAGAGTGCCCTTTTGCAGTTGAGATGCTAATTGTTCGTCTTCAAATCGGACGCCACCTTGGGCTGTTTGACCTTGTTTAAATGCTTCCCAAGCGTTGAGGGCGTAGCTGGTTACGGGAATTCCTAACAGGTGGGCGACTAGGAAGTGTCCGGCTTCGTGGTGAAGGATACGATCGCGCTTTTGTTTGGAAGTTCCCCCCAGCCAATCTAATAAAATAGTACCGCCTTGACCTTGCCACTGGAAACTGTCAAGGGTGGCTAGCCCCAACAGGCAAAAAGTGGCGATCGCAGGTACGGCTTCTGGCAAGTTGAATAGGGGCCCCAACAATATTGAAACGGTGATGGCAAAGATAGAAATAGCAATAATATTCAAAGAAGTGTCTTTCATAATGGGGAATTGGTAACTGGGAATTGGTAATGGGGAATTTGTAATAGGGAATTGGTAATGGGAATTGGTTTTAGAGGTAAACTCAGGTACGATCGCGCGATCGGTTTGGCAGCGTCGGGTCGATCGCAGCAGCCGGGACTTCCGACAAAAACTCCATCTTCCAGTTTGACTGAAAATTGTCGCTCTCAAGCCACCGATATTAAAAAGATATTAAAATAAATCAAAGTCCAGTAAAAGTGTTAGTGGAATCCTTCATGTCAGTTTTGGCAGCGATCGCAGTTTTAGGTATCTTGATTGTCGTTCACGAACTCGGCCACTTCTTGGCGGCGAGACTTCAACACATCCACGTCAACCGCTTCTCTATCGGTTTCGGGCCCATCCTCTGGAAGTACCAAGGCCCGGAAACTGAATACGCCCTCCGCGCCTTTCCCCTGGGAGGTTTCGTGGGTTTTCCGGACGACGATCCCGACAGTACAATTCCCCCAAATGACCCGAATTTGCTCAAAAATCGCCCCGTGCTCGATCGGGCGATCGTCATTAGTGCAGGGGTAATTGCCAACTTAATTTTTGCTTATTTCCTGCTGGTGGTGCAATTGAGCACTGTCGGCGCTGCACAAATGAACTACCTACCGGGAGTTAAAGTCCCGGAAGTCGCCGCAGAAGTCAGTTCTGCCGCGAAACAAGCCGGAATTCGATCGGGCGACGTTGTTCTGTCTGTTGACGGCAAGGAATTGGGCGCTTCCCGCGAAGCAATCAAATTGTTGGTCACAGCAATCCAAGATCATCCCAACCAACCCCTAGCGTTGGAAATTCAGCGCCAAGAACAAAAATTTTTGGTGACAGTAACTCCTGAAGAGTCGCCCGACGGCAAAGGTCGCATTGGCGTGCAGCTAACTTCTAACGGCACTGTCGTGCGTCAGAGGGCCGGATTTGTAGAGGCGTTTAGCAAGGCCGCCAAAGAATTTGAGCGGATTGTGGTGCTGACGGTTCAAGGTTTCGGGCAGTTACTTAGCAATTTCAGCCAGACTGCCGACAAGTTGTCTGGGCCTGTGGCGATTGTGGCGATTGGTGCAGGGATTGCCAAATCGGATGCTGCGAGTTTGTTTCAGTATGCTGTGCTAATTAGCGTCAATTTGGCTGTGATTAATATCTTGCCTTTACCTGCTTTAGATGGTGGCCAGCTAGCTTTTTTGTTAATCGAAGGACTGCGGGGCAAGCCTCTGCCGAACCGCATTCAGGAAAATGTCATGCAGACTGGTTTGGTGTTGTTGCTGGGTTTGGGAGTGTTCTTGATTATTCGCGATACTGCTAATTTGGCTGGGTTTGATTTGCGAAATTTCATGCAATAGTAAATGAAGGAAGGAAGAAGGAAGACGGAAGAAGGAAGAAGGAAGAATTATGTCTAGTTTTCCGTTTTCATATTTTCCTATTTTTCCCTCTTCTTTTTTTTCTACGCAAGCGAGGCACAGCCTCTGTTTATGGGTTCCCCGGTCGTGCCTGGGAAGCAGTTAAAAACAAATGACTAATAACTAATAACTAATAACTAATGACTAATGACTAATGACTAAAAAGTTAAGTTTAAAACAACGATCGCTAGAAATTCTGATTCGCATCAAACGCCTCTATCCAGAAGCTCCTTGCACTCTTAACTACGAAACTCCCGTGCAGTTGCTGGTGGCGACGATTCTCTCGGCTCAGTGTACGGACGATCGAGTAAATCTGGTAACGCCGGCTTTGTTTGAGCGTTTTCCCGATGCGGAGGCTTTGGCAAATGCTGATTTAGAAGAATTGGAAAGTCTCGTGCGATCGACTGGTTTCTACCGGAATAAGTCTAAAAACATTAAAGGTGCTTGTCAGGCGATCGTCAATAAATTTAACAATCAAGTGCCGCAGCGGATGGAACTGCTGCTAGAATTGCCCGGAGTTGCCCGCAAAACTGCTAATGTCGTTCTCGCCCACGCCTTTGGTATTAATATGGGCGTGACGGTAGACACTCACGTCAAACGTTTGACTCAGCGGTTGGGATTGACCGAACATACCGATCCTATAAGGATCGAGCGGGATTTGATGATATTGTTACCGCAGCCAGATTGGGAAAATTGGTCGATTCGGTTGGTTTATCACGGCAGGGCAGTTTGTAATGCGAGAAATCCGGTTTGCAATATTTGCGAACTTGCAGATTTGTGCCCTTCTGCTAATAGTTTGGTGTTGCGCCAAGGTTAAGTACAGGCAAGATGCCTGTACCACAAAAATGTGGAGTGATTGTGGAATATCATTTCCGGTTATACCGGAATGATGTTGACGGTTGACTGTTGACAGTTGACAGTGAACCGTCAACTGTCAACTCGAATTTACTATTCCGATGCTAACGGATTTGATAGAACAGGAATCTTGCCTGTTGCTAAAAATGTTGAGTTATTGTGGAACAGGCATCTTGCCTGTTGCTAAAAACCTTGAATAATTGTGGAACAGGCATCTTGCCTGTTGCTAAAAATGTTGAGTTATTGTGGAACAGGCATCTTGCCTGTTGCTAAAAATGTTGTTAACAAAAGAAATAATTCAAATAAAAGAGATCCGAACTCACCAAAATATAGTACAATAGTAGATTGTGATTTATCTAAGGATATCAACAGATTATGGCTAAGAAGAGCATGGTCGAGCGCGAGAAAAAGCGCCAGAGACTCGTAGACAAGTACGCCGACAAGCGGGAAGACCTGAAAGACCAGTTTGACCAGGCTAACAATCAGATGGACAAAATGGCGATTCACCGCCAACTACAACAGCTACCCCGCAGCAGTTCGCGGACTCGCTTGCGGAACCGCTGCTGGGCAACTGGACGGCCCAGAGGTTACTATCGTGACTTCGGACTGTCTCGCAACATGATGCGAGAAATGGCTCACGAAGGTCTTTTGCCCGGTGTTGTGAAGTCTAGCTGGTAGCACGAAGGAAGAAGGGAGAAGGAAGAAGGAAGAAGGAAGAAAGAAGGAAAAAACTCACAATTAATCGGCAGGATTAGGTTTGGGGTTGATTTTTGTTTCAGACTTATGAGTTAAATTTTCCTCCTTCTTGCTTCACTGGCCACAGCATTTATCGATGCCGAGACTTTCGAGTAACAAGTCGCTGACGGCATTGGCGATCGCAAATTCGCCGTAGAAGCTTTTAGAAAAATCATAGGCCTGCATTTCGGTGACGATCGCAATTACAAGGCTGCCCACGTCATTTTCGCCTTCCATGCGCTGGCGGACATAGATTTGGGCAGCTCTTTTAGCTATTTGCTGGTTGGCTGCTTCTGGGATAAACTCGGAGTCTAGCCATGCCAGCAGCGTTTGTTGGAGCCATTGGCCTTCTTGTTCGGGGTTTTTGGCGGGCGGTAAGGTAATAGGTTCGATGGTTTCAGACATGATTATTCCTAATTGCTAATGTTGACTTTGAAAAGTTAACTGAGAAATGACAACTGATAAATATATGCAATATGATATACCGACAATTATACAAGGATACGCGCAAGGCTATTTCTTGATGGCAAATGACGGCGAGGAAAGTTTGGGGTGGTATTCGAGCCGTCAGCGGGCGCTGATTCCCCTGGATGAAAAATTTACCTATCCGAAATCCCTGCGTCGCCAACTCAATCAAAATCGGTTTTCGGTGGCTGTAAACCGCGATTTTGGGGCGGTAGTTGAGGGTTGTGCCGATCGCGAAACGACTTGGATTTCTAAGGAACTCAAGAAGATTTACTGGGGTTTGTATGAGGCCGGTTGGGCTTACAGCTTCGAGACTTGGTGCGGGGACGAATTGGCGGGCGGTATTCTCGGATTGTCGATCGGCGGTGCGTTTATTGGGGAGTCGATGTTTTACCGAATTCCCGAGGGTTCTAAGGTGGCGATGGTGAAGTTGGTGGAGAGATTGCGCGATCGATCTTATCTGCTTTTCGACGCTCAAATGAACAATCCGCACTTGGAAAGATTCGGCGCTTATACTGTTAAGGAAAAACTGTACAACACTCTTTTGCAAGCAGCTTTGAAGCGTCGCTGCACGCTATTTTGAATATTAAGTCAGTAGGGAAATGGCCTTGCCATTTTAGGCTCGAATAGTTGGTTCAAACAATAGTATAATTAAGCTCAGATACTTCTCGGAGACAACCACAATGCAAGTCACAACCGAAGAAATTATTTATCCATCCAGCGACGGTCAACCAATGGCCGACAGCACAATACAATACAAATTAATTGTCACAATCAAAGAAGGTTGCGAATCGCTGTTTGAAGATGACCCCAACGTGTTTGTAGCCGCCGATTTACTGTGGTATCCGGTTGAAGGTAGACCAGATATTTCTCAAGCGCCGGATACGATGGTGATATTTGGTAGACCAAAAGGCTAGCGACGTTCCTACATACAATCTCGCGAAGATAATATTGCTCCCCAAGTCGTCTTTGAAATTCGCTCCCACAACGATAGTAACACAAAAATGAACAAGAAACTTTCATTTTACTATCGTTATGGAGTCGAGGAGTATTACCTTTACGATCCAGAAAGAAATCAGTTAGAAGGTTGGCAAAGAATTGAAGGAATCTTAGAACCAATTGAACCGATGGAGGGAGGGATAAGTCCCAGACTGGGAGTGCGGTTTGAGTTACCAGAAGAAGGGTTAGAAATCCATCGCCCTGATGGAGAAAAGTTTCTTTCCTATTCCGAAATAAATGCAGAGCGGCTATTAGAGCGACGGCGCGCCGAACAAGAATTTCAGCGTGCAGAAGAAGCCTCGCAGCGCGCCGAAGAAGCCTCGCAGCGTGCCGAACAAGAAGCTCAAAAAGCCGAACGTTTAGCCGCCAAACTGCGCGAATTGAACATCGATCCTGATAGCATCTAAGCTCTAACTAGGAGAATAAACCCGGTTTGTCAAAGAAATCGGGTTTCTGGGGATTGCAGTTATTTACTTTTTTCAGGGCGAACGGGGATATTTGGTCGATCGCCCCCAGCTCAAATTACCTATACTACAATATATAATACAGATATTCGAGCCAAAATCCTTGGTGCTCAGAAAAATCCTAATCGAGGCCCCTTGAATGTGCCAAAATGTTCAAGCAAACATTAGTAAATCCTACACGGAGCAATTGTTGTGGATTCCAGATATAACCCCCAATCCATAGAAGAAAAATGGCAGCAGACATGGGCTGAGCAAAACTTAGACCAGATGCCAGAAGATACGCAAAAGCCTAAATTTTATGCCTTATCCATGTTCCCCTACCCGTCGGGAAACTTGCACATGGGACACGTCCGCAACTACACAATCATCGATGTAATTGCCAGACTCAAGCGAATGCAAGGTTATCGGGTATTGAATCCGATGGGATGGGACGCTTTTGGTTTGCCCGCAGAAAATGCAGCTATCGAGCGAGGAATTCCCCCTGCACAATGGACTTATCAAAACATTGCCCAAATGAAAGGCTTATTTCGCCGCCTGGGTATTTCTTTCGACTGGACAAAAGAAGTTACAACTTGTTCTCCCGATTATTATCGGTGGACTCAATGGATTTTCTTGCAATTTTTAGAAGCAGGATTAGCTTATCAAAAAGAAGCCGCAGTTAATTGGGACCCTATAGACCAAACAGTTTTAGCAAACGAACAAGTAGATAACGAAGGTCGTTCCTGGCGTTCCGGTGCAAAAGTCGAGCGCAAATTATTGCGGCAGTGGTTCCTCAAAATTACCGATTACGCCGAACAGTTATTAAACGACTTAGACAAATTGCCAGATTGGCCAGAAAGAGTCAAATTAATGCAAGCCAACTGGATCGGCAAATCAGTCGGCGCTTACTTAGAATTTCCGATTGTCGGAATGGATGAAAAAATCGCCGTTTTCACCACACGTCCCGATACAGTTTACGGCGTCAGTTACCTTGTTTTAGCGCCGGAACATCCACTAACTAAGCGCGTAACAACCGAAGATAGAAAAACCGCCGTAGAAACCTTCATCAAAGAAGTCGCTGCCCAAAGCGAGATCGATCGCACAGCCGAAGACAAACCAAAGCGCGGCATCCCCACAGGCGGCAAAGCAATCAATCCTTTCAACGGCGAAGAAATCCCCATTTGGATTGCCGATTATGTGCTGTACGAATACGGCACCGGCGCAGTTATGGGAGTACCAGCCCACGACACGCGAGATTTCAAATTTGCCAATCAATATCAACTGCCAATTAAAGTAGTAATTGTGGATGATGATGAAGTTCCGCTGACCGAAGCTTACACCGAACCAGGAATTATGATTAATTCCGAAAGCTTCAACGGCATGGATTCAATTAAAGGCAAAGCCGCAATTATTCACCATGCCGAAAATGCAGGTTATGGCAAAGCCCGAATCCAATACCGCTTGAGAGATTGGTTAATTTCTAGACAGCGTTATTGGGGCGCTCCGATTCCCGTAATTCACTGTCCCACCTGCGGAACAGTCCCCGTACCCCAATCGGATTTGCCCGTATTGTTGCCGGAAAATGTAGAATTTACGGGCAAAGGTTCGCCATTGGCAAAGATGGAAGAATGGGTAAACGTTCCTTGTCCGAGTTGTGGCACTCCGGCGAAGCGGGAAACAGATACGATGGATACTTTTATCGATTCTTCGTGGTATTTCTTGCGCTATCCCGATGCTCAAAATCAAGAGCAAGTCTTCGATTCGGCGAAGACAAATGATTGGATGCCCGTAGACCAATATGTGGGCGGCATCGAACACGCAATCTTGCACTTACTGTATTCGCGGTTCTTTACCAAGGTTTTGCGCGATCGGGGTTTAATCAATTGTGACGAACCATTTAAACGCCTGTTAACTCAAGGCATGGTACAAGCAATGGCCTACAAAAATCCTGTTACTGGCAAATACGTTCCCCCAGCAGATATAGACCCCGCAAATCCCCAAGATCCTCAAACGGGTGAAGCTTTAGAAGTCTTCTATGAGAAGATGTCAAAATCCAAATATAACGGCGTTGACCCCTTGGAAGTTATGGGCAAATATGGGGTAGATACGGCGCGGATGTTTATTTTATTCAAAGCGCCACCAGAGAAGGATTTGGAGTGGGACGACGCTGATGTGGAAGGGCAATTTCGCTTTTTAAATCGCGTTTGGCGCGTGGTTACAGAGTTTGCTGGACGAGTCCCTGCGACCCCCGCTCAAGCAGGAGAGAATGCTGAATTAAGTAAACCTGAGAAGGATTTGCGGCGGGCAATTCACACTGCAATCAAGGAAGTGAGCGACGATTTGGAGGGTGATTATCAGTTCAATACTGCTGTTTCGGAAATGATGAAACTCAGCAATGCTTTGAATGATGCTAAATGTAAAGATTCGCCAGTTTATGCAGAAGGAATTAACACTTTGATTCGATTGTTAGCGCCTTTTGCGCCGCATATTGCTGATGAGTTATGGCACAATACGGGTAACAGTGAATCGGTGCATACGCAAACTTGGCCTAGTGTCGATCCATCTGCATTAATTACCGATGAAATTACGCTGGTAATTCAAGTTATGGGCAAGACTCGCGGCACAATTCAAGTGCCTTCTGGTGCTGATAAAGCTGCGTTGGAAAAGTTTGCTCGCGAGTCTGAATTGGCTAAGCGTCACCTTGAAGGTAAGGAGATTAAAAAGGTAATTGTGGTGCCTGGAAAGTTGGTGAATTTCGTGGTAGCTGGATAAAGATGAGAAACCCGGTTTATTTATTGAAAAAACCGGGTTTTTAATACTTGCATTAAAAAATTAGCCAGTCCAAAAATGAGTAATAAAAAAAATTCCCGACTATGACTTACGCACTCCGCCTTCATAACGGGGTTTTCCACGTCATCTGCTGATTCTAACAAAGTATTTTCGTGAAAAACCAGGTTTCTGAACACCCATACGTAAGTCCTATTTAATTGTTAGTTTCAAAAAGCAATTGCACGATCGCTCCGCATTCCAATTTTAATACTGATTGAGCGCTGCCGCCATTAACGGCAATTTCTACCCAACCGTCAGAACCAGTTATGGCAATTAAATCGCCCGGTTCGCTGTCGCTGTAGGTTTTACCGCTGGGGATGCGAATTGCCTCACAACTATTGCTAATTGTCAATGACCAATTGTTACCTATAATGCAATTATTCGGGATATTAGTAAGGAGATTGCCGAAGCGATCGACATATTGAATGCAGCCTGCTGCACCTGTGGCTGTAACGGCACAATTTGGTATCTCTAACTCTACTAAACTTGCAGGGTCGAGATCCTCCCCCAACTCTTCCAACGCCACCCCGTTCGCCAAGTGAGCGCCCGCTGCAGCGAAAATATCGCGACCGTGAAAAGTGCTACTGGGTTGAGGTGTGCGCCAGTATTTGGGGTTGGTGAGTTCGACAGATGCGATCGCACTTTCCCGACTCAACACCCCGCTAAACAACCCGTTATCCGGCCCGACAAGAAAGCAATTAGCACATTTAATCGCCACCCCGCGTCTCTTGCTTCCCACACCCGGATCGACGACAGCAACGTGTACGGTTTCCGGCGGAAAATAAGCAAAAGCAGTCATCAAACAAAACCTCGCCGCCGCAATATTTTGAGATGGTATTTGGTGCGTAATGTCAATGACTTTTAACTGCGGGTTAATTTGGGCGATCGCACCTTTCATCACTCCCACATAAACATCGCTTAATCCAAAATCCGTCAGCAGAGTTATAATTCTATTTTTAGACATATATCCAACGGTAAAAATATGGTATCACAATGGGAAAACTTTCTGCAAAACTTGGGAGAATGGCACGGTTCTTTTACCCAGTTATCGCCACGAGGAGAGGTACTTCAAGATACTCCTAGCATTATTTCTATCGAAGGTTTCAATGACAACAAAAATGTGCGATTGAAACTCCGTCGATTTTCCCCAAATCCTAGCGGTGTCGGCGAACCGGAAGTGAGCGAACTTGTTCGAGAATATCAAAGTTTGGGACGAGATATCCTATTTTTTGAGAATGGAGCTTTTTGTCAGGGAACTATTCAACTAGCGCCTTATTCTGAGTGCGGTGCAGAGTTTGGTTTTATCTACAATTATCGTCGGTTGCGCTTCCCTCTGACATACAATACCGACGGCAATTTATCAACACTTATCTTAATTCGGGAAAAGCAGCTTGATAAAAATGTCCCCGAACGTCCGCCTTTAACTGTTGACGATTTGCTGGGAGAGTGGGAGGGCGAGGCGGTGACAATGTATCCAGATTTGCGTTCTCCAGACTTTTATTCTACCAAACTGCAATTGCATTTGGAAAGTAGCGATCGCCTAGTGCAGAAAATTACTTTTGGCAGTAATGCTACTGTTATCAGTTCTAGCGCCAGCATTGACGGTTCTGTATTAAATTTTAACGAAGGTGCTATGCCCGTGCAAGTTGTGCTGCTTCCTGACGGTGGTTCTTGCACTTTACCTGTCAAGATTGAATCCAGAAAACCTATATTTTTCGAGGCAGGTTGGTTGGTAGAACCTGACTTGCGGTTTCGGATGATTCGCAGTTACAACGATCGGGGTGAATGGGTAAGTTTGACTTTAGTTACTGAACGCAAAGTTAGTCATTAATCCCGATCAGTTGTTGATGATTAAGATTGAGTATTTTGGGCGGGCTATGAGCAACGCCCCACAATAAACTTAATGTATTGTAGAACGGGCATCGGGCCCGTTCTAAAAATAGTACAATATCTCAGAATTACAAACATTTTTCCGATTTAGGAATCGGATTTTGTTTCCTGAGTTTGCGAGTGAATCACCGCACTCCAATCATCATTGTTAACAGCAGCTTCCAGATGTTGGTGTCGTTCGCTATCATTTTCGGCGGCTGTTTCTAACTCTTTGGTAAGAGTGGAATCGGCCATTGCTTTGCGTAATTTCAGCTTCTTTTCCTCATAACCTTTTTGTTCCTCAGCAGACATAGCAGCGCGGGCTGCTTGGCCTACCGTAGCCGCCCACATTTCGCTTTCAGCACCGTTGCCCGGCGGAATGCTGCCAATTTCTGCTATCCAAGCATCGCGCAAACTTTCCATTTCTTCCCGCTTTGGGAATTTGAAAGTTTGCACACGCAGGAAAGCGCAATTTTCAACGCCATTTTGGGCAATGTGACCGTTGATTGAAAGCAGGATATTTCGCGAATAACCTATAAACTGAGTGTTGCGGGAAGTGTCCATTACAGCGTAAACGCCGGCGACTTTCGCGTTAGTTGCCAAATCGCGCCATGTATCGATCGACATTACTTGCGTGCCGTCGTTTTCTAATTCAGTAATAGTGGCTGCTGCGCTGTGTTCTGAGTCGGAACTGTATAAAAAATTGTGCAGTCCTTCATGGGCGACAGGTACGTTTTGATGTTCAATTGCTACGTCTCGATCGGCATTCACTTGATTAGCTTCCATTAAATTCAATTCCTCAAAAAATGTCAACTTTATTCATTAAATCCCACTTTCAGGGGCGGGTTGAAAAACCCACCCCACAATTAAGTTATCTTTGTGGAACAGGCATCTTGCCTGTTCTACTGTTTTTGTGGGCCTTATCTACTTAACTTACGGCAATTTGTTGCAATTCCTCGTCAGTCAATTTAACTTCGAGCGCCCGCACAGAGTCCTCAATACTCGATACTTTGGTCGCACCGGGAATCGGAACTATGCAGGGCGATTGGGCAATCAACCAAGCTAATACTATACAGTAAACTGAAACGTTTTTTTCTGCTGCTAATTTGGCGATCGCGGGCATATCTTGCAAGCTTGTGGCGCGGCGGCTTCCTCCTAAAGGGCTCCAAGGAAAAAATGTCAGTTTTTCGGTTTCGCAATATTCCAGTACGCCGTCTGATTCTGGCTGTCTGTGCCAAGGATTATATTGATTCTGAACAGAGACAATTTCTACTGTATCGCGGGCGCGTTTGATCTGCTCTACAGAAAAGTTGGAAACTCCAATAAATCGAATCATTCCTGCTTCTACGGCTTCTTTTGCGGGTGCTAGGGCTGCTTCGATGGTATAAGCGGGATCGGGTGAGTGATATTGCCAAAGGTCGATCGGTTCCTTGCCGCCCAATGCTTCAAAACTTTCCCGAATTGTCTTGCGTAAATGATGGGGGTTGCCGTTGCGCGTCCACGCACCTTGAGGCCGCATTAAGCCGCCTTTAGTGGCCACTGTAACGGCCCTAACATCTCCGCTGTACTGTTGCAAAGCTTTGGCAATCAGGTGTTCGTTGTGGTGTTTGTCGGATTGATCTTGGCAGTAGGAATCTGCGGTGTCAATTAGGGTGACACCCAAATCGAGGGCGCGGTGAATTACCGCAATTGATTGCGATTCGGGCGGCCGGCCACTTAAGGACATTGGCATACCTCCAAGACCGATCGCGCTGATAGTAAAATTACTGTTACCCAGTTTTTTTCTTTTCATTGGTTTGCCTGCGTTTGCGTGGTTTATTTCCAGTTTACATTTCCAGGATAGGTTGAAATATTACATTTATTTAACTATCTAAGTAAATAGAAGAAAATATTTTTTAGATAAGCTGTTTTGCCTTTTAAATGTATATTTAAATTCCCTATTCCCCACGTGTCAAATCCTCTCCCTCTCAAACATAATAGACAATCTAGATCTGCAGCAGCTTACCTACCTACTTAACTAGCTGGAAGCGCTGGTATAAAAGCGGAGGGCAAATTGCCAGAAGTAGCGGGAGAAAAATAACAGCCCGATCGCCAATATTCCCGCCCCTGCGATCCAAACGATTTCACCTCTCCCCAGCATGGCTTCTGCAGGCACAGTCGTCAAGAAGGCAACGGGAACTACGAAAGTGAAGAAAAATCGATAAGCTGCAGGATAAGCTGCCATGGGAAATCTACCCGCTTCTAACAATCCTTCGAGAACTTCGGTAACATTGTAAATTTTGACAAACCAAATGCTGGTTGCCCCTAACATAAACCATATACTGTAAAGAGTAATAGTTCCGAATAACAGCGGTATTGCTGTTAAAAAATAGTTGCCGATTGTTACTCCCAATTTGTTAGCAGCATACAGCAGCAATACGGTGCCCAAGATTAAATCTGGGATTCCCCAAGGCGAAACTGTGTTTGCAGATAGCCAGAATTGGGAACTGATGGGTTTGAGGAGTACGAAATCGAGAGTACCTTGCTGGACTCGATCGACAATACGGCTGAGATTAGGTGCTAGAAAGGTTGCCGAAAACCCCTGCAAAATCGTGAAAATACCGAGTACAACTAAGGCTTCTTCCCATTTCCACCCAGAAAACGTGTAACCGGTACGGTAAAACAAAAATAGCCCAAACAAGCTGCCCGCAAGATTTCCGAGGCTGCTGATGGCCGCGAGGACAAAGTTGATTCGGTATTCTAGTTCCGCGGAGATCGCCGCACCCCAGAACAATTTCAGTACGTGCAAATATCGTCCCATGTTTGTCGCCATTTTTTGCCGTGTAAATACTTAAATTCCCATATTGTAAAGCTTGTGTGAAGTTAACTGCTGTAGTGGCTGCTCATTTCACTATAACAATAAATTATTGATACCGTTTACGTAAGTAGTTTTACTGAGAAAGGGTATTAAGTTATTTAACACAATTTAAACAAAAACTACAATTATTAAATTAAGTCAATCTTAAGCCCCTATATTTTGGCAATTATTAAGCATCGTTCATGTTTTGACACAAAAATCTGCTTAACTGATTGGAAATACTAATATGTTACAAGTTTTAATATTATAAATATTTGACAAACATCTAGCCATACCCAAACTGAACACTTAGGATGGGGCATACGTACTCAAAAGAAATACGTAATCCAAAATACGTAATCATACGTAGCAAAGAGGGATCGAGAAATTGACTTAAGTAACAACACGTAAGGGAAAAAAGACATGGATGCTTTAACATTATCGAGACTGGGCGTCAAGCACACCAAGAGTGCAGTGGCCGAATCGCTGCGGATCAATACAGGATACGACGTGACAAGCCCAGTCACTTTTTACGGGATTGTCAACGAGCGCTGCAATGTAAAATGCCGGCAGTGCGAGTATTGGCGGCTCAAAGAATATAAAGACGAAATGACGATCGAAGAATGGCAAAATGCCCTCTTGAGCGTCAAAGAATTTGTGGGCGAATTTTCAATCAACTTTAGCGGCGGCGAACCTTATATTAAAAAAGGTTTTCTAGACTTACTTGCCTTTGCGAATAAAAATGGCATTCACGCCGGCGTCACCACCAACGGCTATTGCATGACCAGGGAAAACGCAGCCAAAACTGTCGCTGCTCGTCCTTTTAATGTGAATATGTCAGTTGACGGGCCGAATGCAGAACTGCACGATTATTTGCGGGGTCAACCGGGATTGTTCGATCGGCTTTCTAAAGGAATCGGTTATCTGCGCGAAGAACAAGAAAAACAGAACGTCCTGTTTCCGATCAACGTCAAACCGACAATGAACCGACTCAATTTCCGCCACCTCCCGGAAATAGTCTCCTGGGCTCAGGGAATTGGGGCGACGACGGTGAACTTCCAACCAGTCAACCGCTGGACACCAGAAACATACGAGGAATTGTGGATTGAAAAAGAAGACATGGAGGAATTTGCACAAGTAATCGAGCAGCTAATTGAAATGAAGAACAACGGTGCTCCGATTATGAACAGCGATGAAGTGTTGCGATTGATGATTCCTCACTTTGCCGAAGAAACAGCTCCTGATTCAACTCGTCCTTGTCGCGTTGGACTCCGCAATTACTGGATTGATACGCGCGGCGATGTGAAATTGTGCGATGAGTTCCCGGTAATTGGTAATGTGAAAAATGCCAGCGCCCGCGAGATTTGGTACGGAGAAAAAGCTCAGGAAGTCCGTCGCGATACTTTGAATTGCGGCAAGCTGTGTCTGATTACTTGTGTCTCGCAAAAGACGATTTTGGACAAGGTAAAAATGGGGGTGAAATTATTAAAAAATTGAGGTTTGATCTGTGTTAGTCTTGCTTGGGTTTATGGGGACCGGGTTTTATCAGAAACCCGGTTTTTAATTTATTTGTATTCGTTTTTGCTGTCGATTTCCATTTGTTCTTGAGTGCGATATTTCTGCTCTTGTTCCTTTTGTTTGTATAATTCTAGTTGTTCGCGATGGCGCTGACGTGCCCTCTCTTATTCCGGTTCAATTCCACCTGTTCGATTTCTATCATCCCGCAAATTGTGGATGTTGTCTCCTGGAACAAATCTTGATTAGCAATCAGGTAGTTTAAGAATTTTGCAACTTGGCTTTTATATTTGCGCGATCACAAACTCAGGAACTTCGGCAAAAACACCAGTTGCCACCTTCAATGGAAAAAGTTTTGATTTTAGGATTACTTTCGATATAATTTTTCGCATTAATATCAACAGTATTGCTGTATCCTGGCAAATGCTGCAATTATTTAGCACAATCAAATATTGGGGTTCTGATTTCAACTAACAATTGCTTTAACTTCGCGAGTTAAATTTCTCGATTTGGTTCCGCTTCTATTTGAGTGAATTCTGGCAGCTTTCTTTCTAATTCGCTGGCTATTTGCTGGCATCGGCGATAGCCATTTTCAGGCTAAAAAGAGCGATAGCCTGCGCGTTGAGAAAAAGACATAAAGTGCGATCGCCATTTCAACGACAGCTTCGATGGGATACTCAATAGCCGCCGCGCGGGTAATGAGGGCGATGCGGATGCGATCTGGTAGGTAAGCGAGGATGGATTGAGCGTCAGCCGGAATTTGGCGGGCTGCTTGCGGTTGTCCGTCGGTCATGAAGATGGGGAGCGATCGCAACTGAGCGCTGCTAATCTCAAGGATGCTATCATAGATTAACAGTTACTATGTCTTTATAGGTAAATAACATGAACGCTAAAGAATTGCTCCTTAAAGAAGTGGATAATATCCCCGAATTTATATTAGAAGAAGTGTGGGATTTTCTGCAATTTCTCAAAGCCAAGTATGATAAAGATAAGTTAGAAGCAAGCCTGCTCAGTGAATCTTCTTTGCAAAAAGACTGGTTAAGATTAGAGGAGGATGAAGCATGGCAGAATTTGTAAAAGGTGATGTGATAGTTGTTCCTTTCCCATTTTCAGATTTAACACAAGCCAAGCGCCGACCGGCTTTAGTCATAGCAACTTTGGCAGGAGACGATCTAATTCTTTGTCAGATTACTAGCCAGACGCTCGCCGATCGCTATGCTATTACCCTTGAAAGTAGTGATTTTAGCGAGGGCGGACTTAACCAAACGAGCAACATTAGACCTAATCGCTTGTTTACCGCTGATCGAGAAATTATACTTTATAAAGCTGGTAAGCTTAAACCTGAGAAGTTGAACGAGGCGATCGCCAAGATAGTTGAAATTCTTCACCAGTAATTCTCTATTGTCAAGCGTTCCTCAGCTCACAATGCTGTTTGACTAGATTGTGTTGTGCGATCGCCCGCGCGTTGAGAAAAAGAGATAAAGTGCGATCAACCTTTCCACACTAAAAATGCGATCGCACTCACACTCCCAACCAAAGATCGCCCTTCTCATTCCACTCCTGGCGATCGCCCCATCACCTATAATTTTAATTAACATCCTGTCCCTCCCTTAAGCAGGGCTGGGGGGACAGGATGAAAAGGGAAACGAGACTTAAAGCGATCGATAAACGCGATAGTTAATTTCAGGGAAAATATTATCAATCTCCTCAACCTTCTCCAACCAACCCGAATCAACTTTCCCTTCTTTCACTTCATCGTACAGCTTGTGAAAGCGCATTAAGTGCGATCGAGTCCGCCGCACTGCATAGGGCACCATCGTCCCTGTACGCATGATAAATGCCCAGTCAGAAGATTGAGCTAGCAGCACTTCCCGCGCCGCCTGGTTCAAAGCACGATATTGCAACTCATCTTCCGGTTCCATACTTCCCAACTCAATCATCCGTTCCGCAGCCTTGTGCAAATGCGGGTAAATCCAAGCATTCGTCTCATTCAACCAATACTCGTGGAAACCCCGGAAACCCCAGCTAGACTGCGACGGGCGACAAACTTGCTGAGTCCGATTTCCCCGCAAATAATCGGCTAAGTGCGTCATCTCGTAAGTATTTTGGTCGTACCAACTCTTGCGGAACAGGTAATCTAAGAACCAAGGCCCTTCGTACCACCAGTGACCGAAAAGTTCGGCGTCGTAAGGTGAAACAATAATCGGCGGACGCTGCATAATCCCGTTCAGGTGCTCGACTTGCCGTTCCCGGTTAAAAGCAAAGTTGCTGGCGTGTTCGGCTGCTTTTTCCCTTGCCCAGTAAGGATCGTACAACTGTTTATCGCCTAAACCCAATCCGCGACCGGTGATTTTGTGATATTTAATCCCGGTATTTTTCCGCTGGCCGTTGGGCATGATGTAGGGCTTAATGTAATCGTAGTCAGCTTCCCAACCCAAATCTTTGTAGAATTCCCGGTATTCGGCGGCGCCTGGATAGCCGACTTCGGAAGACCAAACCTGCTGCGAGGACTCGTGATCCCGACCGAAGGCTGCGACTCCGCATTCGGTGAAAATTGGGGCGTAGCTGCCGTAGCGGGGACGCGGGCGGGCGTAGAGGATGCCGTGACCGTCTGTGAGAAAGTAGCGGAGGCCTGCGTCGGCTAACATCCGTTCTAAGCCTTCATAGTAGGCGCATTCGGGCAGCCAAATGCCTTTTGGTCGGCGGCCGAAGTTTGCTTCGTAGTTGTCGCAAGCTACTTGAATTTGTGCCCAAACTGCTTCGGGGTACATTTTCATCAGCGGTAGGTAGCCGTGGGTGGCACCGCAGGTGATGATTTCGAGGTTGTTGGTATCTTGGTGTTCTTTGAAGGCTTTGACTAAATCTCGATCGTACTTTTCCCAAAAGTTGCGGACTTGAGAGAAATGGGCGGCGTAATGTTCTGCCAAATAGCGGAGGTGACCATTTCCGCTGTTGTGTTCGATTTCGAGATCCGCTAATTCTTCGAGTTTAGCCAAGTGGTCGTCGAAGCGGTCTTGCAGCAAGGGGTCGCGCAGCATGGCAACCAAGGGCGGCGTCATGCTCATGGTAATTTTAAAGTCGATGCCGTCGCGCTTGAGCCCTTCAAAGACTTGCAGCAGGGGAATGTAGGTTTCCGCGATCGCCTCAAACAGCCATTCTTCTTCTAAAACGTAGTCGCTTTCGGGGTGGCGGACAAAAGGCAAGTGGGCGTGGAGAACGAGTGCGAGGTAGCCAATAGTCATAAAAAAATTTGGTAAGTGGGAAACGAGCGGGTCTTTAGACCTGAGAGGGAAACGGCTAGGCGGTTTCAACCGCCGTGAATCTTTCCATTACACGGGGATTGCTAGATGGGAGTGTACTTTTGTAATGTACTGTCAGTGGGACAATTACCACATCCAACCTCGCAATCGGCGATCGCATAATGTTCGCTCCTTTATGAGCCTCTATGAGAGGGGTAATGTTAGCTTGCGCCTTAGTTAAGGGCCGATACTATATCTAGGAAACTGATTTAACCCAATAAGTCTGTTTAATCCTAAATTTCGCTTGGCAAGGAACTAGCGAGAGCATTCCCTGGTAGGCCTTTAACTCTTACCGTTAACGTAGTACGCAGGTACGCCTCTGGTCAACTATGGTTTAAGTCTTAGGCCCGAAGCAAGAAGCGTATCTAGAGACCGGGGTCATTGACATTGATTTGGATGCCGTAGTTATTAACTGACGCCAGTTAGGCACAGCTTTAAAATATTTTAAGATTTTATGCTGAAACGGGACTCACAAAATGCCGTGTTTTTTTAATGACCTTTCTCTAACAAACTAAATGTCAGCAAATTCTGATTTTCTGCTTGCTGTCGGATTAGGGTTGCTGCTGTTTGAGAGTCTACTGGCTTTGAGAAAAAGAATCCCTGGGCGTACTCACATTTTAACCCTTTTAGTATAGATAGTTGCGAGGCTTCTTCGACTCCTTCAGCTACTACATCCATGCCTAAATTGTGGGACAAAGTAACGATCGACCGCACAATTTCGGTCGGGTCAATGCCTCCTTTACTGAAATCGAACTCACCTCCCATCCTGCTAACAAAAGAGCGGTCTATTTTTAAGGTATTGGTGGGGAAGCGGTGCAGGTAGGAAAGCGAGGAATAGCCGGTGCCGAAATCGTCAATGCACAAGTCTATGTTTCGGGTTCTCAACTGCACCAGCATTGCTGTTACTGAGTCGGAATTTTCTATGAGTACGCTTTCGGTAATTTCTAGTTTTAAACTGCTGCCGTCGAGGTGAGTTTCTGCGAGAACTCGATCGATGTATTCGATTAAATCTGGCTGAGAAAACTGTTTGACAGAAATGTTGACGCTAACGCTCAACGGGGGGTGGCTGGGAAATAGCTGCTGCCACTGGCGGATTTGGTGGCAAGCTGTGCGAAGTACCCAGCGGCCGAGGGGTACGATCAAGCCGGTTTCTTCGGCGATGGTGATGAATTCACCGGGGGAAACTAAGCCGCGTTCTGGATGCTGCCAGCGCACTAGGGCCTCAAAACTGGTAATTGTGTTATTGGCGATCGACACGATCGGCTGGTAGTGAATAATAAACTGGGGCGCTGGGGATAAGGGAGGTAAGGCTGAGGCGGGGGATGGGGGAAAGTCTTCTTCTCTGGCCGGCTCTCTAATTGATTCGATCGCCCGCCGCAGGTCGTTTTCTAGCTGCAATAGCCGCAAAGCGTGGGCGTGCATGGAACTGTTGAAAACTTCGTGTCGGGATCTGCCGAGTTCTTTGGCGCGGTACATTGCTGTGTCGGCGTCGCGCAGCAGGGTTGTCGGTTCCACGTATTCGCCAGAACTCAAAGCTATGCCGATGCTGGCGGTGATAAATACTTCGTGTCCGTCTAGAAGGATAGGGGAGGTGATTTTCTTTTGCAGGCGGTTGACAATGGTGGTAGCTTCATTGATGCCCTCGATGTCTTCTAACAACAGCACAAACTCGTCTCCTCCAAGGCGGGCCACTGTATCTCCGACCCTCAGACAAGCTTCCAGACGCCGCGCGATCGATACTAGCAGTTGATCGCCGATGGCGTGGCCGAGGGAATCGTTGACTACTTTAAATCTATCTAAATCGAGAAACAGCACGGCAAACAAGTAGTCTTTGCGCCGTTTTGCCATCCTCAGAGCGTGTTCGAGCCGATCGGTAAATAGCGATCGGTTGGGCAATCCGGTGAGGGCGTCGTGAAAAGCATCGTGCAGCAGTTGTTCTTCGGCGAGTTTGCGCTGAGTGATGTCGTGACAGTTAATCACGATTCCCTTGACTGCGGGATCGTACAGCAAGTTGGTGGCTACAGCTTCTACATAACACCAGGAACCGTTGCGGTGGCGGACTCGGTACTCAACTGGGCACTGGCTTCTTTTGGGGTTTTTAATGGCTTTGTGGAGGGTTTCGGTGATCGTGGCGCTGTCGTCGGGGTGAACTATTTCTAAGGCGCTGCGGCCGATCGCCTGGTGGGGCGCGTATCCTAAAATTCGCTTGACGGAAGGGCTGATGTAGCGGAAGATTCCTTCGGCGTCGAGAATGATCGTGATGTCTGTGGCGTTTTCAATCAGCGAGCGAAATCGCTGTTCGCTTTGGCGCAGTGCTGATTCTGCTTGTTTGCGATCGCTGATGTCGAGGGCTACTCCGTCTATAATTACGTCGCCGTTTTCGTTTTTGGAAAATTTAGCGCTGTCTTGAACCCACTTGACCTCCCCAGATCTCAGAACGATGCGGTACTGGCGATCGCACGGCAAAAGACTCGCTCTCGATGCTGCTACGAGGCTGTCAGACAAGCTTTTGTCCTCTGGATGGATGATTTCGGTCAAGAGTTCCGGGTGCGAAATCACTTCTTCGGCCCCGAACCCAGTAACTTCGCGCACGCCCGGACTGATGTAGGGCATGGAGATTGTGCCATCGGAATGCAGCACGGTGCGGTAGACTGAGCCGGGAATGTTGGCTGCCATTGTGGCTAGCTGCTGCTGGATGCCGCAGACTGCTGCTTCGGCGCGCTTGCGTTCTGCAAGTTCGGTTTGGGCTTGTTGGTAGAGTTCGGCTTGGTGGATCGCGATCGCGCACTGATCGGCTATGGCTTTGAGTAGCGACAGTTCTTCGGCGCTCCAAGAGCGCGCCCGATCGCACTGATAGAGGCTAATTCCTCCCAAAAATGACCGCTGGTAGAGCAGTGGGGCGATCGCGACGGAGCGAAACCCTACCAACTGTGCTGATTCTTGCAGCGACGGGCACAGTGTCGATAACTCGTCGATGATCAGGGTTTCCCCAGCCGCGAGATCGGATCGGTAGTGCTCGGCCACTTTGCAATTTAGCCCGACGAACCGTTCTCTTTTGGATGCTTTGCTGATGTAGCGAACTCTGATTCCGCCTTCAGCATCTGGCTGCAAGATGGCGCAGGCGGTGATTTCGAGAGCTTCGTGCAGTTGATCTGCTGTGGTTTGCAGCACTTCGTCGAGTACAAGGGTGAAGCGCATGGCTTGGAGGATGCGGTTGACGATCGCTTCTCGCTGAGCTTGCCGCTGAATTTGGGCGATCGCTTCTTGTTGCTGGCGCCGCATTTTGTATTCTTGGAGCGATCGTTCTAACACTGTTGGCAACCTAAACAGCCGCCCTTTTAATACGTAATCGGTCATTCCGGCTTTGAGGCACTCAACTGCCGCTTCTTCTCCCAAACTTCCCGTTACTAAAATCAAGGGTATGTCTTGCCCTAATTCCTGCATTAATTTCAACACTTCTAAACCGTTGAAGCCTGGGAGGCGGTAATCTGAGAGTACAGCATCGTACTTGCAATTCTCCAGCAGTTTTCTGCACTCTGTTGCTGTTTCTGCCATGTCGCACTTAAAATTTACCCCCCCCGATTCTAAGGCGAGCACTATTAATTCCATATCTTCTGCCATGTCTTCGATAATCAACAATTTTAATGTTGATTCCGCTACCATTTTTAGTAGATAGTTGGTCTGATTTATATCTAACATAAGGTATTGGGGAGGTTTTCAATTGGTTATTCGTGTTTTTGCTAGTAATTTTTTAGACTGAGTTTGGTTATTAATTTTATCTCGATATTTTTAGCAAAATCAATTATATACTCTACTCGCAAGACCTTTATTTAGCACCGGCAGTCGAGGGCTGACCGAACCGATTGGGGCTCATCCCAATTTTTAAAAGAGCGTTTTTTAGGAGTACGAGCATCTTGTGCACCGCTATGCCTAGCTCTTTCGCTTTCATCCCTGACAGTGAACACTTCTGTCACACCACAATTCGGATGCTCTCACCGATTGTGACTTATTTCAGTGTATAAGAGTTTTAAATTCAAAATTTAAAACTCTTATACACTTAACTTATGAATCTATATTACCGTTTGAGATTGTTTGCGCTAGTTTAAAGTAAAACGTGGCTCCTTGACTAGGTAGGCTTTCGGCCCAAACCGTGCCGCCGTGGCGGTGAATAATCCGCTGGACGATCGCCAAACCGATGCCCGTACCTTCAAATTCTCTCTGGGAGTGCAGCCTCTGAAAGGCTCCAAACAGGCGATCGGCGTATTCCATCGGAAAACCCACCCCGTTATCCTTGACAAAAATCGTCCCATCCGGTAAACCCTCAATAACTATTGTAGCCGGAGTGCGTCCGCGGCTGAACTTGACGGCGTTGCTAATCAAGTTGCTGAACACTTGTTGCAGCAAGGTTGGATCTCCCATTACTGTCGGCAAATCTCCGACGGCAAATTCAACGCTGTGGGGAGTTTGGGCCGGATCGGCGACGGCTGGGGGTTTAGTCAATTTAATCGCATTTTGTACCAAACGGCTCAGATCGATCGGAATTTGCCTCAACTCGGTGCGACTCACCCGCGACAGGGCGAGCAAACCGTCAATCAACAGGCTCATTTTTTGGCTGCTGTCTTCAATTACTTCCATATAGTGAAGTATTTTGCGATCGCTCAAAGCCTCAGTTAATTCTAGCCGCTGTTTCAACGCTTCTACAAAACCTGAAATATGTCGCAAAGGTGCACGCAAGTCGTGGGAAACTGAGTAAGAAAAAGATTCTAATTCTTGATTGGCAGCTTCTAATTGCTCTGTGCGTTCTGACAAAGCTTGTTTTGTCTCTACCAACTCAGTGATATCGCGAGAAGTGCCAATTAAAGCATAAACCTTGCCGTCTATATTTCTGAGGGGAATTTTAAAAGTATCGTAGTAAGTCGTCTCGCCAGCCATTACAAATTTATCCTGCAAGTGCATAGTTTCGCCTGTTTCAAATACCTGGGAGTTTTCCCTACAGAATTGTGCGGCTCTGCCTGGGGAAAAACATTCACAAATCGTTTTGCCCTGCATCTCTTTCCTGCTATTTAATCCAGCCGTTTGGGCAACCGATTGGTTAACAAAAGACAGTCGCATATTCTCGCGATCTACCACAAAAATGTGATCGGGCAAAGCATCAAAAAAAGTCTCTAATTCTGCCGTACGCTGAGCGACTTGAGCTTCTAAAGTTTCGTTGAGTTCTTTGAGTTTAAATTCTACTCGTTTGCGTTCGGTAATATCTTGACCAATTCCGATACAACTGCCGTCTGAAAGACGAACATTTGCCCAAGAAGTGTCGATAATTCGCCCGTCTCTAACTTGTGTTTTGAAGTCGCTCCACTTCTGATTTGCTGCTTGGATTTCATCCCAAACATATTGACGGTATTCTGGCTGCGGATAAAATTCTGCCAAGATATCACGGTTTTTGATTTCTGCCAAACTCCAGCCTAGCACTTGTTCCCAGTGGCTGTTGACCCAGTTTATTTGACCATTTTTATCTAAGAAAGCGAGCATGATCGGCACGTTGTCGAAGATAGTTTGCAGCAGTTCTTTTTGCTGTTTTAATAATTCTTCGGCTTGTTTGCGATCGCTGATGTCGAGTACGGAACCGATAATTTGCCTCATTTGTCCGTCGGGCGTTCTTTTGAAGATTGTAGAGCGATCGTGCACCCAGCGCCATTCCCCATTTTTGTGTTTAATTCTGTAGTCTCTGTCATCCGTTTCATAGGGATTGCTGCTGTGTTTTAGTCGATCCATACCTGTAATTAGCTTTAACAGATCCTCGGGATGAACTAAGTTAGCGACAGCATCTATACCCAAATCTTGCCATTCTTTAGGAGTGTAGCCGAGTATGGCGGTGACAGATTCATTTGCATAAATATTTTTGTTTTCTACTGCATCGTAAATGTAAAGAAAGTTGGGGATTGTTTTCAGAATGCTTTCTAAAAGTTCTTGATGTTTTTGCAGTTCCCATTCTGCCTGTTTACGCTCGCTTACGTCTAGCACAAAACTGACGCCAAACTGTTGCGTTTGTTCTAAAAATGTGCTACCCAACATCACCGGAACGCGGCTACCGTCGGAGCGTATAAATTCTTTCTCAAAGGGAACAACCGTATTTCTATCCTTCAGTTCTGCAACTTTTTCTGTATCTATACTCACGTATTCTGGTGGTGTCATTTCTTGCCAGTTAACTCTTCCGGCAAGCAGCTCGTCCCGCGTATAATTTACCGTGTTTAAAAAAGCGGCGTTGGCATCTATAATGCGGCCGTCAAGATCCCAAAAAATTAAGCCGATCATATTAGAATCAACTATGGCTTTAAATTTGGATTCGCTTTGTCGCAACTGATCTTCGACTTGTTTTAGTTCTGTGATGTCGCGGGAGATGGATAAAACTGTTTCTACTGAATTGTCTTCAGCAAACTCGGGAATGACTCGACAGTGGTAATATTTTATGCCCTCGGAAGTGGGAAACTCAAATTCTATAGTTTCTTGTTTACCGCTACCAAAAACTTTCATAAAAGCCTCATCCCACAGGCTGCATAAGTGCGGTGGCATTCCTGATTCTTGGTGGGTTTTGCCAATCAATTTTTCGGCATTTTTTCCAATAGTTGATTCTACTGCTGGGTTGATATAAAGGAGGCGTAGTTTGCGATCGAACCGGGCGATAATATCGGTCGCATTTTCGGCGATGGCGCTGAAAGCTTGTTCGCGCCGATGCAGTTCTTCTTGAGCGCGCTGGAACTCGGTTATGTCTCTGGCAAAAGAGAGAATTGAAACTACTGTTCCCGATTCATCGATGAGTGCAGAATTGTACCATTCGCAGTAAATTATCGAGCCATCTTTGGTATAGTTGCGGTTGCGGCAAACGTTGCGGGTTTCTCTGCTGTGTAACAGTTCATTTGTGGCGGCGCACACTTCCTCGAAGTCTTCTTGATAAACTATTGACCATTCGTGCCAGTATTTGCCGATTACTTCTGCTGCACTCCAGCCAAATATTTGTTCTGCCATTGGCGACCACCGCACTACCCGAAATTCTTTGTCCCACTCTACAACTGCCATTGGTAAGTTTTCTATATGAAATTCCCGCCGCGAGTTGGCTTTTTTTATTTGAGTTTGAAGTTGCTGGCGGAGTTGCTTAGCCTCGGTCAAGCGATCGCTAATTTCCTGTGTGTTTGCTGAGCCGGCGTTGGCAAGGTGAGCAATGGTTTCTGCTGTTTGTTTTTCGAGTTCGTTCCAAGCGAGTTCGAGGGCTGATTCCGCCTGCTCTAGCTCAGTGATGCTGTTCGGAAACAGTGTGGCACTTTTAACTGGAATTTCACGCATAGTTTTGACACTTAGGCAAGTGTTACTTTTAGAATTCAAAATTAAAGTTTAAAAAATAAAAATATGTAATTTCCTGTTAAATTATACATTTTTAATTTTTAGTCTGTGCGTGGAGCCGATCGTTGGAGGCGGCGGGCGTTATTAAATACTGCCAGTAAAAGGATTTGGGGCGTAGATTGATCAGCAATTGTGGTGGATGGATCTAAAACTCTCCTGGGTAAGGGAAGGGTGCGGGCAGGAGCTGACCCTAAGTATATTTTTGCACAGAGTTGTTGTTTGGGGGCGATCAAAAGGAGATCGGCGTGGCTGCGGGCTTGGGTCGATCGCGAATCTGTAGCAGGGCGTTGCCTATGCAGATCCCCATTTGTCTCAACTAAACACGCTTTCCCCAAGTCCGTCAGGGGTTTAAACCTGCCGAACTCAGGGTTTGACGCGCTTGTTGACACCAATGAAACCGCCCCTACCTCCAAATACTCTCCAATCACTTTGGTCAATAAAAAGCTAAAATAAAATCTAAAGTTATTCAGTCTTTTAAATTGCTTATGACTGCTTCTGCACCCTCTTCGATAAAAAACCGAACTCAGTACGAAGCCATTATCGGCCTCGAAACTCATTGTCAATTAAGTACCAATACTAAAATTTTCTCCAGTTCTTCTACAGAATTTGGCAATGCCCCAAATACTAACATTGACCCAATTTGTATGGGAATGCCGGGAGTTTTGCCCGTATTAAATCAAAAAGTGCTGGAGTATGCGGTGAAAGCAGGGCTGGCTCTCAACTGCGAAATCGCACCTTACAGTAAGTTTGACCGCAAGCAATATTTCTATCCCGATTTGCCGAAAAATTATCAAATTTCTCAGTTCGATTTGCCGATCGCTACTAACGGTTGGCTAGAAATTGAACTCGTGGATGAGACGGGAAATTCTACTAGAAAAAAAATCGGGATCACTCGCTTGCACATGGAGGAAGATGCCGGAAAATTGGTTCACGGCGGTAGCGATCGGCTCAGCGGTTCCACTTATTCAATGGTGGATTACAACCGCGCCGGTGTGCCTCTAATCGAAATTGTTTCGGAACCGGATTTGCGATCGGGCGCGGAAGCTGCCGAATACGGTCAAGAATTGCGCCGGATCGTGCGCTACATCGGTGTTGGCGACGGGAATATGCAGGAAGGTTCGCTCCGGTGCGACGTGAATATTTCGGTTCGCCCCGTGGGCAGAAAAGAGTTCGGCACGAAGGTGGAAATTAAAAATATGAACTCTTTTAATGCGATCGAACGGGCGATCGATTATGAGATCGAGCGGCAAATTCAAGCTGTGGAAAATGGCGAAACCATCATCCAAGAAACCCGGCTTTGGGATGAAAACAAGCAGTGTACTTTCAGTATGCGGGTTAAGGAAGGTGCGAGCGATTATCGGTATTTCCCGGAACCGGATTTGCCTCCGATCAAAGTTTCGGCCGAGCAATTGCAGGATTGGCAAGCTCAACTGCCGGAATTGCCGGCAATGAAGCGCAATCGCTACGAAACTGAGCTCGGTCTTTCTCCCTACGACGCGCGGGTGCTGACTGACGACAAAGCGGTGGCGGAGTATTTTGAAAAATCGATCGCCGCCGGTGCTGTGGCTAAACAAGCTGCCAATTGGGTGATGGGCGATATTACTGCTTATCTGAAAAATGAAAAGCTGGCGATCGCAGAAATTCCTTTCCAACCGCAGGATTTAGCCGAACTGCTGGGGCTAATTGAGGCCGGTACGATCAGTGGCAAAATCGCTAAGGATATTTTGCCGGAGTTGCTGGCAAACGGTGGTTCGCCTCAGAAGTTTGTTGAAAGCAAGGGTTTGATTCAAATTTCGGATACTGGGGCGATCGATCAGGCGATCGATGCCGTGTTGGCAGCCAATCCCAAGGAGCTGGAACAGTACCGAGCCGGTAAAACTAAGCTGCTGGGCTTTTTTGTCGGCAAGGTGATGAAGGAAACGGGCGGCCGGGCTGATCCCAAACTGACGAATGAGCTGCTGGTGGCGAAGCTTAACGGCCCAAGCTAAGCAATTATTAAGGGGATCGTGTAGCGGATACAGCGGCGGGCGATCGGTTTTTCCCGATCTCGCCCTTCTGGCGGGATCGTAACTTTATAATTAATCTACATTTCTTTACAACATCTTCACGTTTGGGGGTGACACCCCTCATCCCTATCATGTTATATTGTGTTATGTAGATGCACCCTGATGGCAGAGAGAGTTACTTAGGTAGCTCTCTCTTTTTTTGGTCTTTTTTTTTTGCACGGACGTGAAAATACGGATGGGGGAGAGGGGGGTTGGCCATACCCATTCCCGATTACTGATTACCGATTAGCAATTACCGCTTTGAGTCGATTAATATCAACTTTAGTTATTAACTAATTTTGACATTATGAGCGAACAAGCTAGCGAGCTAATCAAGCAGGGGATTTCGCAATATCAGGCACGCCAATTTGAGGCGGCGCTAGGTTCTTGGCAGGAAGCGCTGGCGCTGTATCGCTCAATGGACGATAAGCGCCGATCGGGTGCGGCGCTGGGTAATATGGGCGTAGCTTACGAAGCGCTGGGAAATTATGCTCAGGCGATCGACTGCTACCAGCAGCATTTGGCGTTAGCGCGGGAAATGGGGGATCGCCGGGGCGAGGCAAATGCTTTGGGAAATCTGGGCAATGCTTGCTGTGCTCTTGAGGATTTTTCTGGTGCTATTAATTACCAGCAACAGCGTTTGGCGATCGCGCGGGACACTGGCGACGGGCGCTCTGAGTTGGAAACTTTGGGCAATTTGGCGCTAGCTTACGATGCTAATGGAGATTTGCCTGGTGCGATCGAATGCTATCACGAGCAGTTGTCGATCGCGCGCACCAGCAAGGACGATCGCATTGAGCGCAATGCTCTCAAGTATTTGAAGCTCGGTTACAAGTATTTAGCAGATTACGAGAAGGCCGACGAGTACCGACAGCAGCAATTGGCGATCGTCCGGGAACTGTTTTTAATTGATAAAAATAAGAGTTTTGTACAACTTGCAGAAACAGTGGGTTTGAATCCGATTGAGGATTTTGCTGGGGCTAACTTAAGCGGTTTTGACTTGCACTACACTGATTTTAACGGTGCGGATTTGCGCGAAACCAACCTCCGAGGCGCCGATTTGACTTTGGCCGATCTCAGCGGTGCTTTGCTGAGCGCTGCTATTTTAATTGATGCTAATTTGTGCAATGCTAATTTGCGGGATGCTGAACTCAGCAGCGCCAATTTGAGCGGTGCTGATTTGCGGACAAAGCTGCCCCGTGCGAATTTGAGCGGTGCAAATTTAACCGGCGCTAATTTGAGCAGTGCTTATTTACCGAATGCGATTTTAGTAAATGCAAATTTGACAAATACTGATTTAAAAAATGCTGATTTAAGCGGTGTTAATTTGAGTGGCGCGAATTTAAACGGTGCTGATTTGAGCCGCGCTGATTTGAAAAATACGGTGGTTAAAAAGGCGAATTTTTATGGTTGTGTCGGAATTTCGGAAGCCGTGAAGGTTGAATTGATGGCACGGGGCGGGATTTTTGAGTAGAATTAATTGGAAAGGTTGGTAATTGTAGAGGGTAAGAAAAGCTATGACTGCCGTAACTGCAAAACGATTCTCGATCGCCGAATATCACCGTTTGGGAGAACTGGGATTTTTCGCCCCCGATGAGCGAGTTGAATTGATTCGCGGAGAAATTATCATTATGGCTGCTAAAGGTAGGCTTCACTCTGTTTGCAACAGTCTTTTACTTGAGGAGTTAGTCATTTTACTGGCAAGACGCGCTCGCTTGCGCGTACAAGAGCCGATTATTTTGTCTGATGATAGCGAACCAGAGCCTGATGTTGTGATTGCCCGCAATCGAGCCGATCGTTATTTATCTTCTCACCCGCAGCCTGCTGATATTTTGTTGGTAATTGAGGTTTCCGATTCTACGTTGAAGTACGATCGCACAACCAAGTTGTCTCTCTATGCTGAGACTGGGATTTCTAATTATTGGATATTTAATTTGGTTGACAATCAACTGGAAATGCACAGCGAACCTTATCAGAAACAAAACGGGAGTTATAGTTATCAATTGCAACGAGTTGTTTTGCCAAATCAGACGGTGATAATTCCGGGTTTTCCAGAGTTATCTCTGGATTTGTCTTCCGTATTTCCAGTCTAGGCTTCCTTCGATGATATAATGCACTCATTGCGATGGCTACACCCCGGCTTGCGCCTACGAACTCTTCACCAAAGTAGCACTATGACTGCTCAAACTCTCGCTCCACCGGAACAAATTGTCCAGCTATCGGGTATCAGTTGGCAAACCTACGAAGCTTTGCTTGCCGAAATCGGCGATCGGCAAATTCGACTGACATATAATCGTGGCAATTTGAAAATTATGGTACCTTCTCCAGAACACGAACTTTACAAAAAAGTAATGGGTCGATTTGTTGAAACCCTAGCAGAAGAATTGGAACTCAACATTGCCCCCCGGGGTTCCACAACTTTCAAGCGTCCTGAACTTAGCGGTGTAGAACCTGATGAATGTTTTTACATCCAAAATGTTAGTGCAGTTAAAGGCAAAAAAAGACTGGACATGAATCAAGATCCGCCACCGGATTTAGTGGTGGAAATTGATATTACCAGCCGTTCGGAAAATAGCTTGCAGGTTTATGCGGATTTGGGAGTGCCGGAAGTTTGGATTTATAATGGATCGCGACTCAGAATCAACAGATTGGAAAATGGAGAATACGTTGAGTGCGAGATCAGTTTAGCATTTCCCAGCTTACCGATATTAGAGATTGTCATATTTTTGGAACAAGCAGAAACAATGGAGTATTTGGAATTAGTGAAAGCATTTCGGAATTGGGTAAAAAGCCAAATTAAGCCAAATCAATGACTGGCGGATCAAATTAAACAAAGTTTACAATTTTACCCCAGGGAAAAAAGCTGTGTTGTGATAAAATAGAGATGATAAACTAATTTAAATATCAATTACAGGCTGGGAGTGCCAGCAATTCTACCCGATATGCGATCGCTAGAGTCTCACAACAAATACCCAGATTGCTTGTGGATGCAATTTGAAGCAATTCCAGTTCCATCGGTTGCACCCCAAACCCAGCAGCTCGACATTCACTTGAGCCTGAATTTTAACGAGCATTGGGAACCCCTGCTAGGTGGTCGCGTCAAATTTGGTCTGCAAGGCGGAACGCTCAAACTCTATCTAGAAAACTGCGAAATACCCGTAGCATCACGTCAGTTAGTCGGTTCTTTCAAGCTTTTGCCAATAGGAGAAACCCTGGCTATTCAAAGCAGTGCAGAAATTTTAGTAACCGAAAGTCAGCCGGGAGTTCAGGGCGGGGAAAAGGCGGAAAAAACTAAGGAGACAGAGAGCATATTTTGTCAGGTTTCCACAATCGGCGATGATACAACGCCAGCTTGGATTTTTGCAGTAGAACAAGGCAAATCAGTATTAAAAGGTTTGCTAAAAAGTGCTAAGCTGGGAGAAATTACTGCCAAAGAATTTCGGATGGCGGCGGCTTTTGAAGTGGCTAAAGAAGATATTAATCTCACAGATGCTGAGGGTTTGTGGCCGCACGAAATTACGCCCAATCAACATTCGGTTTTAGAAAGAATCCTGACTGTATACCTGCAAGAAAATAAACTCAAACCGGCTCTCAGTTGGGCGCTATTATCCTACAATTTACCTCCGGTTGAACCGCGCGAAGTGGAAATTATCCCGGAAGCTGAATCGGAATTGCAGGAAATGGTCGATCGCATTATTTCCGCTGAAACCGACAACTTTGTGGAGTTGGCAAAAATTGCCAATCTCAACCCAGCACTAGATTTCGCAGGTGGTAGCTTGCGTGGAACGACTTTAAGTGCAGTGGATTTTAGCAGCGCAAATCTCGATCGGGTAAATTTCCGGGGTGCAACCTTAAACGATGCCGATTTCAGCGACGCCAACCTGCAAAATGCCAAATTCGGCGGTGCAGATTTGAGTGGGGCTTTCTTAGGAAATGCTGATTTAAGCGGTGCAGATTTGCACAAAGCAAGTCTAGCTTTAGCTAACCTCAGCGGTGCCAATTTGAGCGGCGCCAATCTGCTGGAAGTGAACTTAACAAATACTAATTTCAGTGGTGCGAAAGTCGAGTCAGCCAGATTCGGGAACAATTCAGGAATCGATGAGGAGATGCAGGTGAGTTTACAGCAGCGAGGCGCAATTTTTGAAGAGGTTTAGCCCGTAAGTGCGAATCCCTTTCCTCCATCTGCATCCATCGTGGCACGGGCGTGTCGCCTGTGCGATGGAATTTCACCTTTAAACTATCGCCTATGAAAAAAGTTGCTTCTTAATCCTTAACTCTCTAACTACATTTATAGATGGCGATGAACCGTAGCTGTTAAGACTGTAAACAGGCATTTCTTGCCAACACTGACGGCAAAACCAGTATACTTGACTTTGACGAACGTGACGCAGCATTTGATTCGTGCAGCAAGGACAGCCTGTCATAAAAACCTCTTTTTTATAGGAAAGTGTATTTGTCTCTTGTTGCCAAGCGCTGTAAGCTGGCTGGAAGCAGCAACTCTATGAATGTAGAGGTAAGAAGTAAAGATTTGGTAAAGAATACAAGCTTGTTAAGGAATTGAGGCAAATCGAAATATTTCGTAAAAATAGCAATAACTGAGAGAAATTGTATCCAACAATCCCCAGATTTCCAGAGAGGATATTAAGATTGTAAAGTCTTAAGAATCCTGCGTCTGCCATACCGGGGAGTGTCAATCATCCCATCCCAAAATTTCTGCCACTTTTCCCGGCAGGGTAGTGGCTTCAAATGGTTTGCGAATTACCCCAGCAACACCCATTTCGGCAAAGTTAGCCATATCGCTTGACATAACTCTTGCTGTCAGCAGAATCACTGGAATTGATCGAGTTATGGGATTGGATTGGAGGCGATCGTACACAGCAAACCCATCCATTCCCGGCATTGATATATCCAGCAAAATAGCGTTAGGTCGTTCTGTTTGTAGGATTTGTAAACATTCTTGTCCTGATTCGGCCACCAGGGTGTCCCATCCCGCGAGGTCTTCCAGGCACAACTGTACCAGTTCGCGGAGGTGTTCTTGGTCATCAACGATGAGAATTTGTTTCCCTTTCATCTTGTTTTCGGGCAGGAGACTGCGATCATAATTAGCTACTTGCAAAGCGTTCATTTTTTTTTGTTGATTATAAATCAATTTTTCGGTTGCCAATTGGGTCTCAAATACACATCTTTAAGCAATCGCTAAAATTGGCAGTTGAGAGTTGAATCCGAACTTGGGATGGCTGAACTCTCAACTCTTTAGCAAGCTGAATTGTTAAACCATCCTGGTGTATTTCAGTTTCATAGGTTTCAGGATGTACGCGGTGGGGCAACGGGATGAGACTTTGAAATCCACTAGGAAGGAAATAACCTTCTACTCCTGCAGCTTTGGTAGGTTGACCTTTAATTAAAACAGTTTCTGGAGTGATGTGGAGATTCAATTTGACAAGATGAATGTCATAAATGTGAACTTTAAGTATCAGTGTCACATCCTTTTCTTGAATTTTAATACCTGCGATCGGTTTTTCCTCTGTATGAGCAATCCAAAGTGTGGATTGCTGACAATCAGTGGGCAAACCGAAAAAGGAACCTGCGAGATCCTGATTTATATCATTCAAAGCCTGAAAAGCATTCATTGACTCTCCTCCTAATGCAAAGAACTTTTAACTGCATAACAGAAGACTAAATAACAACGGTAAGGAATTGGTAAAGATTCCGTTATTGTTACAAAACTTCACAAAAATGGTGAAAGTTATTCATCCCATCCCAAAATCTCTGCTACTTCTTCCGTCAGGGTGATGGGTTGGATCGGTTTGGCAATTACCCCAGCTACCGCCATCTGGGCAAATTTAGCCCGATCGCTGGGCAAGACTTTCGCTGTCAGCAGAATCACTGGAATCGATCGGGTAATCGGATCGGACTGCAGGAGCTCGTACACAGCAAACCCATCCATCCCCGGCATAGATACATCCAGCAAAATGGCGTTGGGTTGTTCTATTTGCAGTATTTGTAAACATTCCTCTCCCGATCCTGCCCCCACTGTTTCCCATCCGCCTAAATCTTCTAAGCAAGCCTGCACAAGTTCCCGAAGGTGTTCTTCATCGTCAACAACTAGAATTTGTCTGTCAGTCATGGGATTTTGGATTCGAGATTTTGGATTTGGGATTGATGCTACAGATTAATCTCAGCGTTATTCAATGATTGCTAAGGGTAGGGTGAAGCAAAATGTGCTGCCTTCACCTAAGATACTTTCGGCCCAGATTTTGCCGCCATGCTGTTCAACAATACTACGACAGATTGCTAAACCTAAACCGGTGCCTCCTTTTTCACGGGAGTCGGAGGCATCGACTTGCTGAAATCGCCCAAAAATGAGTTCTAGTTTATCGGCAGGAATGCCTCGCCCGCGATCGCTAACTTGGAACAGCACAAAGTCTGTCTGGTTTTGGGCACTCAGATGAATTGTGGAATCGGCAGGCGAGAATTTAATTGCATTACTGAGCAAATTTGTTAAGGTTTGGACGATCGCATCTCCTGTTGCCCAGACTTCGGCAGCGGTGGGGGTAACGATTAATGAGATCTGCTGTTGAGTAGCCAGCGCCTGAGTGCTATCTACTGCTTGCTGCATCAAATCGGCGGCTTTGCAAACGGTTTTATCCATAATTCCCCGCCCGGAGTCTAGGCGCTCCAAATCTAAAATATCATTGACCAGATTCACTAATCGATTGGTATCGAGGAAGGCAATTTCAATCATCCGTCTAGATTTTTCGGGCTTTTTATCATAAACTCCACTTTTTATTAGTCCCAATGACATTTGAATTCCTGCCAAAGGAGTGCGAAGTTCATGGCTGACAATGCCAATGAACTCATCTTTAATGTGTTCGATTTTTTGTCGTTCGGTAATATCTTCCCCAATGCTGATCGTGCCAATAATGTTCCCCTCTGAATCTTGCAGCATGGTATTGTTCCAGGCAATAAATCGTTCTTCACCCGATTTTGTCAAGATAAAATTTTGATAATATGGATGATAGTTGTGGGCTAAAACTTCCGAAAAAACAACTTGAACCGATTCTTGATTAGAAGAAGGCAAGAATTTTTTAAACCAATTTTTTCCGATAACTTCTAGGTGAGTATATCCCGTAATTTTTAAGAAGAAAGGATTAACGTAATTGACATTTGCCTCTATATCAAGTCCGACAACAATCAACTGCACGTTATCCAAGAGCGATCGCCAGCGTCGTTCGGCTTCTCGGATCGTGGCTTCGGCTTGCTTACGTTCTTGCAGTTCGACCTGAAGTTGTCGGTAGAGTTTGGATTGCTGAATGGCGATCGACAATTGGCTGGCAATCTGTTCAAGTAATTCTATTTCCCACGATTGCCATTGACGAGGTGCTGTATTTTGGTAGATAGCTAACAAACCCCATAGATTTTCTCTCAAAAATATCGGGAAAACTGCATAACTTTTTGCTTGAAATTGTTCCACTAGCTCGATATGACAGGGTTGAAGTTCAGCACTGTAAATATTATTAATAACCAAAATTTCATGATTGCGGAATCGACCGCCGTCAGTTTCTTGCAGATAGGTATCTACACAATTTTTTTGAATATCGCTCCCTATCAGTTTTACCCAATCCTCACCAACTGACTCCACGACAAAATCACCACTCCAATCAGGATTAAAGCGGTAAATGACAGTGCGATCAGTTTGTAATGTCTGCCTAATTTCAGTAACAGCAGTATTTAGAACCGCATTCAGATCCAAAGATTGGCGAATCCCTTGAGTAATCCTCCATAGCAAATGTTCCTTTCGGGATTTCTGTAGTAAGGCTGCTTCCGCCTCTTGTCGAACTTCTTCGAGGTGTTTCGCTACGGTAATATCTTGATGAACGGCCACTAGAACATCGCCATAGTCGGAATGATTGAACACACAGCAAGTTGCACTGCACCAAAATGGAGTCCCATCTTTCTTGACATTCTGAACTTCATAGCTAAATTCACCCCTTTGTAAAACGGCAGACCGAATGGCTTGATTTACATCTTCAGGACTGACCGATTCGTTGCCATAGTTGAGAATCGAAACGTGCTGACCGTTGAGTTCGCCAAAGTCATAGCCAAACATCTGCTCAAATTTAGGATTGGCATAGACAATAACTGCATTCTCTGCTCTTACTAAGCAAATTCCTTCCGCCATGTTGCGGGTAATAACAGCCTGAAGCTCCAGCATTTGTTCGGTTTGTTTGAGTTTAGTCAGATCGCGCAGACTGACGAGGACGCCGGAAATATTTTCACCTGCATCACGGAAAGGCGTATAGGTAACGCTCAAAAATTGCGGTACTAAATTGGGAGAGTCAAACCACTTTTCATACTGAATTGTTTCTCCCGCCAAACATCTATCTAAGCGAGGCTTGATGAAGTTATCAAACAACTCTGCACCCAGGATATTCCTAACAGAATTTCCGATAACTTCGCTTTCAGTTTTGTTGCACCAAGTCAAATAACCTTGATTGGCTATTTGATAAATATAGTTAATATTCATCAGCGCAATCCCATCTCTTGTATTGAATACGATGCGTTCATATTGGCGGAATGCTGCTTCAGTACATTTGCGATCGGTGATATCAAATACGCTAGAACGACTCATTATGAAATTACCTGCTTCATCATAAATTGCTGTAGCATTTAAGTTTATCCAAATGATTTTTCCGTTTTTATTCAAAATCTGAAGTTCTAAATTGTTAATCCAGCCTTGTTTTTTAAATAGGGAAAAATTTTGATAAAAAATATTTTGACTTTCAAGTGTCATTAAATCAACATATTTCTTTTTATGCACGATTTCATCGCGGGTATAGCCTAACCACTTCAGTTCCGTATCATTAATCATAATTATTGTTCCTGCTGCATCTAGGGAATGATAGCCACAGGGAGCATTATTATAGAGGTCTTCAACTTGATTGATATAGGGTTGCAAGCTATGGTTGACTTCACTGAGTTCTGCTGTCCCTTCTATGACTTGTTGTTCGAGTTCAGTATGGAGTTGTTGTAGGGAAATTCCTGCTTGTTGGCGCTCCCTCAGTTCCGTTTGTACTTGAGGAAATAAATCAGCTTGCTGAATGGCAATTCCAACTTGAGTTGCTAGCTGTCCCATGAGTTCAATTTCTGAAGCTTGCCATTCGCGAGGTGCTGCACAGTGATGGGCAATCAATAATCCCCAAAGTTCTTCTCCCTTAAGGATAGGAATAACCAGGTTAGCTCTAACTTGAAAATATGCCAGGAATTCCCGGTGACAAGTATCAATCCCGGCAGTATAAATATCTGATTTAGAGGTGAATAAGCCTTGTTTGAAGGGTTTGATATAGCTTTCACCCAAGCAAGGATCGTGGATCTGAGTGGATAAGATTGCTGTCCATTCTGAACCAACTGACTCTACCACCACATTTCCGCTCCAGTCTGGAGCAAATTGCAAGATAATTACGCGATCGCATTGCAGAATGTTTCTGAGATCCGTGACCGTAGTGTTGAGAATATCTTCTAGTTTGAGGGATGCGGAGAGAGAAAGTGCTGTTTTAGCCAGGACTTGCTGTGGCTGTTGTTGCCATTTCCCATAATTTTCATCAGTATGTTCTATCATTAATCTACTTACTTAATTACATTTTTTAGATTGAGGCAGAAAGCGGGTTTTTAGCCTTCGTGCGTAAGTTCTATTTAACTATTCCCAGGATTAAGTAAAGGACGAGAGCGCTTGATTCGGCTGAGTACCCGCGTGACTAATTCAGGCCCTAGTACCGGCTTGGTAATAAAATCATCCGCTCCGGCTGCAAAGGCTTGTTGGAGAGATTCTGGAGCGGTATGGGCTGTCACCACCAAAATCGGTAAATTTTCCCATTGGATATCCTGTCGGACGACCTGACACAATTCTAAGCCACTGACGATCGGCATTTCTAGATCCAGCACTACTAAATCGGGTTCAGTGCTAATTAACACCTCCCAAAATTGCTGTGGTTCTTTGAGAGTTGTCACCTCAAGTCCCCAAGGAGTCAGTAACGCTGATAATTTAACCAGCATCACAGGGTCATCATCTACGATTAAGACTTTGGCTTCTGAAGTTTTGGGACTGGGTAGAACACGGGCGATGGCTCGAAAAATTTGCTCGGTGGTTGCAGGTTTCTGGAGAAATTGCTTAGCACCTAAGCGCGATACAGCCAAGCGATCGGCAAGGCTATCTCGTCCCGTAAAAACAATTATAGGAAGAGTAGGCGATCGCTCGGTCAATTCTCGCAGTAGCGTCAATCCATCTTCCTCTGTCTCTGCAAAGCTTAAATCTAGTAACATCACATCGGGCATTGACAAAGCAAGACGCGATCGGGCAGCAGTAATATTCGGCGCAATTTTCATCCGCAATCCCCAAGCTTCGGATTCTACTTTCAATCGCTCCGTTAATGCAGCATCATCATCAACTACCAAAACCCGATCGTTGAAAGTTGAAATAGTAGAAACTGGTACAGCCGTTGGTGTAATCGGTGTTTGGGCTAATTCCTGCTGTAATCCTGTCACCAATTCCGAGAATTCGGTAATTTCCTCAGCAGTGAAAGAGGGATATTTGATTAGCAAATGCTCTGCCGAGCGTGCCAATTTCGAGCCTTCTGGATAACCAAAAGATCCCAGAGAGCCTGCCAATTTATGAGCTTCATGTTTTGCCGCTTGCTGTAATTCTGTTTCTAAATTTCCTGCTAATAGAGCAGTTTTTGCCTGTTCCAATACAGCAATTTGTTGGTTGAAGCCTCCCCGAAACCGCTCTAAAATTTTGTCGCTCTCGGACTTATCTACCCCACGAGATTGATATTTTTGGGTGCGAGCAATCCGAGGATTATTTGAACTAGACGACGCAGATTGGGGGTACGGTTTAAGTCGATAGCCCATGCCATAAACTGTTTCAATGATTTCTTCAGTTAAGCCACCTGCCTTCAATTTCTTTCTGACATCCTTAATATGAGTGATAATGGCGCGATCGGTGGGTGCGTCATCAAATCCCCACAGACGATCCAAAATGGTACTGCGGCTAAAGATGCGATCGGGATTTCGGAGTAATAATTCCAGCAGATTATATTCTGTCGCTGTCAGTGAAATTATTTCTTCGGAAAAAGTCACTCTACCAGACTCTAAATCTAAACAAAGATTTCCCCAAGTCAATGTATTAGCCGCTAAATTATGAGTAGAATCTCCTGGGGAAAGTGCTTTACTCCGTCGCAACAAAGTTCGGATTCTTGCCAGTAATACTTCCGTAGCAAAAGGCTTGCTGATGTAATCATCGGCTCCCGCATCGAAAAGAGCCACCACCTCCGCATCTGAATCCTTTGCCGTCATTAACAGGATCGGTTTGCAGCAGCCTTGCGATCGCAATTGCCGACATAGACTAATTCCATCTGGCTTGGGAACCTGCACATCTAACAAAATCAGGTCATACTCAATTGCCGCTGCCAAGTCTAGGCCCGCTTGTCCATCATTTGCCCTATCAAACCCGTAATGATTTGCTTCCAACACCTGTGCCAGTGTTGCACTCAGCCCTCCATCGTCCTCTACGAGCAGAATTTTTATCGGAGACTTCTTCATTTTGGCTGTGCGGTTCAATTCCCATGCGATCGACGCGCTTTAATGTCAGGCCGAAGCGTGGCTTTTAACTAAATCAATGCTACTCATTACTACTGCTTTTATCTTAGCATTTTTGCAGTCCCATCACCTAAAAATTGCTGTCACTTCCCCAGGTTACATAAAACACAATACGGTTAAGTTAAGCTATATCCCCCCTAGCCCCCCTTAAAAAGGGGGGGGACAAGAGCTTACTCCAAGTCCCCATTCTTAAGGGGGATTTAGGGGGATCTCCGAGGAATAAATAGTTTTAACCCAAGCGTATTGAGATAAAACCGATCGCCCCTTCATTCATCTGCGTTCATCCCCGTTTATCTGCCTGCATCTGCGGTTCAAAAAAGCGTGAAGCGAAGCTATCCCGAAGGGTAGGGAATCGCCCCCAAAAAGAGCGATCGCCCTCAAAAACAAACTATCCTTCATCCTCCGACTTTACAGGAGGACGCCCAGAAATCACAATAAATCCCACAGACTCAAGAGTCATGTGCGGGCGGCGAATACCAGCTAAAACCGCTTGACTCAACAAACTTTCGGTATTGATTTCATCAGCCAAAACCGATTCTAAAAGTTGTTCGGATTTAGAAAGTCGATTCAAGCGCAACTGCAATTGATTCACCCGGTTTTCGAGTTGGATTGCAGCAGTGACAGCGAAACTATTGCACATTTCCACAAAAGCCGATCGCCCGCGCAACAATTTCTCCGATACCACCCGTCCCTTTTGACAAAAATCATCCCATTCTAGCGGATCGACAAAACTGTCAATCAGCGATGTGCGATTTTTCGACAAATTGTAATCCCGATTCGGCCCGCCTTTCCCCTTATAAGCCCGCTGCAAAATCGCTAGAATTTCCGCATCTTCCACCAGTGACATTTCTTCGCTGCGAGCATCTACAAACACAGTTTCAAAAATGGGCAGAAACAGAGCATCAGCGCGGCGCTGCAAAGCTTTCAAGTTGTAATTTTCGATATTTTGTGCTTGCAAAACTTGCTCGGCCGGCTGCACATCAGTCTGGATGGAATAATTAAACTGAAAGCCGAACCACTCCTTCCCGGGCTCCGCATCCCAACTTTCATCATGCCGCCACATAGCAAAAGCTTGACCGCGATCGTCCCAGCGAATATAAGAGCCAAGTGCATCGATCAATCCCTCACCAATTCGGTAAAGAGCGACATCCGCATTCTGATAAGCAATCCGGCGATTGTAACTACCATATTGCTGGCAATAAGGAACCAATCTGGTCATCAAATCGTTCGAGGGAATTAACGTTTTTTGAGTAGGTTTATAACGCATCAACCCCGATACACTCGGATGTTCTATTTGTTTGAAGTGAAGAGCTTGACAAATCCAACCTTCAGTAGCCCGCTGCATTTCTTTATGCTTAGCATCGCAGTTATCGAGAGATTCAAAATACTGAGATGCGCTGTCATCAAGAGTATCAATTTCATCGAGAACGTACTGTTCATCAATTTTGATTTTCTCTTGTTCGATTTCAGTTTTAATCGCTTCAATTTCGCTGGATAAGCCCTTGCCTCCCTCAGCAAACAACTTTTCTTCAAGTTTGAGAAGTTTTTCCTCAGCATAAAACTGAAGGCTGGCAATAGATTTGTTGAAGATATCAAACCCATCTTTTAAAACTTGGAACCAAGCTTCGTGGGGACTCTCCGGCATATCCGGGCCTGCAAACAAACAAAATTGCACTCCCATTTTGCTACCAATGCGATCGACTCTGCCGAGTCTTTGTTCTAACTGATGGGGAAACCACGGCAAATCGAAGTGAACTAACCAATCTGTCAATTGCAGATTTACCCCTGCTTCTGCCGATCGATCGCACACTAAGATAAAACAATGGGGTTCAGTCTTAAATCGCTTGAGACTAGCCTCAACCTCATCAGCCGATTTTGTCGTGTCATGGCTGGCGATCGCATTTTTACCAAAGATTTTAGTTAAATTTTCCGCAATCTCTTTACAAGTTGCAGTAAAACTGGTAAAGATCACAATTTTCGGAAAACGCTCGCCTGGAATCGGCCGTTTAATTTGCTGTTGAATTCTCGACAGCAAATCGCGAGGTTTGCTGTGATACTCGCGCGGAACCTTCAAAGCAACTGCCAAAAATCGGAGAATGGCGATTCGTAACAAACTCAGTCGATCGAGTCCTTCCTGGGGCTTTTCCAGGGTGTTGAGCAAGGTTTCCAGCATTTCCCTTTCTTCGGGAAACAGCTCCGTTTTGGTCAAAATTGCTGTGTCATTTTGTCCAAATTCGCGATCGAGTTCTGGAGTAGATTTTTTCTGCAAGCGAGCTTTGACAACCCGTTCTAAAACATTCAGCCAAGTACCAGAAGCGCGGAAAAACAGCAGAAAAATTCTCTGATATTCGCTCGACTTAGGAGCGACTGTGCGCCATTTATCGAGTACGGTTTGAATTTCCGACCACTGTTCATCATTCAGATCATACTCAGTTTTTGGGACAGCATCTCGGTCGAAAATCACATCCTCAACCGCATCCCGGCGGTTGCGAAGGATGCGGCGGTGCAGGCGGTAGGTATCTCTAACGTGAGTGCGAATAGTTCGGACAAGCCCAGCCTGTTCTGCTGTTTCTTTAGTTTTCAAACAACTTTCTAACTCTGTTGCTAATCCGATTAAATAATCATCTTTGGCAAAAATAGTACGGAGTTGAGCGAGTTTTGTTTCCAAAACAGCAGGCTTGGCATTTTCTCGAAAATCTAGCAAAGCGCGACCGATTTCTTGACGGTTTTGTACCTGTTCTTTGAAATTTTCCAGGTCATCAAGACGGTAGGTTGTCGGGTCTAGCAAGTGCAGCATCGTTAGAAAATCTTGCTCGTGGCCGAGAACTGGCGTTGCAGATAATAACAATACATTTTTGCTTTTTTGAGCTAGTTTCTGACAGAGTTCAAAGGACTGCTGCTGAGCCCGATCGCTCGAATTTGCCATTGCTGCCACATCATGCGCTTCATCCACAATCAGAAAATCTAGGTTAGCATTGCGGCTAACTTGATTGATTTCGCTAACAGCAACAAGCTGCACTCTGTCAGCAAAATGAGACAAATAGAATTTATTTTCCAACTCCTGCCGCCACTGTTCGAGCAGGTATTTCGGAACCAGCACCACAGCGCGTCCGTTGGGTTCATCTAGCAGAAATTGGCGGAGAATTGTCCCGGCTTCTACTGTTTTTCCTAGTCCTGGTTCGTCGGCTAATAAATAGCGCACGATTGGGTCTTCTAGGACGCGCCGGACGACTTCAACTTGGTGCGGATAGAGGTCTATGTTAGCAGAAATTAAACCCGTCATGCCGCGGCTGACGGCCCGCTGTTCGATCGCAGATTGAACGAATGCCAATCGGCGATCGTGAAAATACGGCGTTTCTTGACCTTTGACTGCTAAAATGTCGATCGGATCGGCGATCGGGATATTGCAGCGAACGTAAAGTTCGCTTTCAACAGCTTGCAAACTTTGGCTGTCGGGGAGGTCAATTTCGTACTCTAATTTATCTTCATCCCAGTCATAAACTCGACCGATTATCCATCTTTCCTGAGTGGTACTCCAGAGGTAGCAGCGGGTTTGGCGCTGAAGTCTCGCTTCTTGCAGCAAACCCAATGGCACAGTTTTGCGGATGCGGTTTTTAACTGAGCAAAAATATTCAACTACCGCATCGGTACGCGATACCTCGACAACTTTTCCGACTCCCAAATCGTTTCTGGGCGATCGAACTAACGAACCAACATCAATCATAATTTCAGCCTGACAATACTTACTAGAATACAGTAAACCTTTTCCAGTTAAAAATTTTAGCAAAATGCGATTTTTTGCTGCGTCACTTTTCTAGTTCAGTGACAGTCAATCTAGTATTCTGAAAACAATAAGTTTAGCATGGCAAATAACATTTTGGTAATTGAATAAATATGCTAGCAGCGAATAAGAATAAGTAATTACGAGGCAGGAAAAATAACGCCTGGATTACCGGATTCCCATTTCGGGTATTTCTGCATAACACTGGTATAAATTTCTGAGTCTGTAAACCCTGCTAACCAAGCTTGTAGCGGAGGCCAAGGCTGTTCGTTAAACCAATTTAGATCGGTATGAGCGAATTGACGGACAAAAGGTGCGATCGCCATATCAGCCAATGCTACATTGTTACCAAATAAATATTTAGTGGCGCTTAACTGTGCATTGAGTTTGTCGAGGAATAAAGAACCTTCATAACGATGTACTTGGGCATCAACACCGGGATAACGATCGGGGTACTTATAACGGTCAAGATGATATTTAAACCTATCATCAAATAGAGCGATTAGTTCTAGCATTTCTGCAACAGAACCTTGCTGTGGTATCAACCATTTTTCAGGATCATTTTGCCTCAATGCCCACAACATGATATCGATACTTTGATCGAGTACGCGCCCGTCAACATCAATCAATATTGGTACTGTACCTTTGGCAGATACCTCCAACATCTCTGGTGGTTTGTCTCGCAAAACAACTTCCCGCAACTCACACACCCGATTGCTAACCATCAAGGCCAAGCGCGCCCGCATAGCATAGGGACAGCGGCGAAAGGAATACAAAATCGGGTATGTTGCTGACATATAATATCAATTCCGGTTGCACCGTCTGTGATTGTTGACTGTTGACTGGTGACTGTTGACTGTTGACTCGATTTTATTATGCCGATGGCACCGGGAACGATATAATTAGTCGACCGCGCGATCGGGTTTTTCGGGTCAGAAACCCGGTTTCTTTCGATATTTCTCGTCGCCAAACAAGATTTTTCGTAGAAACCGGGTTTCTTTGAGCTTAGTAAATAATACTATTAGTCGATCGCACCATCGACTTTTTCCTTCGCATCGTAGCGCGCGCCTATATGTACTTGGTTGCGACGCTTAGCAAGCTCAATCTGACGTTGACGTTCATATAAAGCTTCTTTTTTGGTTTCCGTTTTTGAGTCATGACAATGAGGACAACTCACACCAAGTACAAATAATTCAGAAGCCTTATCTTCCTGACTAATCGGGTGACGACAACCGCGACAAAGTTCATAGTTTCCCGGCTTTAAGTCCTGACCAACAGAAACCCGTTCATCAAAGACAAAACATTCACCTTCCCAACGACTTTCTGCTTCCGGCACTGTTTCCAAATATTTTAAAATTCCGCCTTCGAGATGATAGACTTCCTCAAAACCTTGAGTACGCAAAAAAGCAGTAGATTTTTCGCAGCGAATACCACCCGTGCAAAACATTGCCACCTTGGGTTTATTGCGTAAAGCAGTTTCCCGCAGCACCCATTCAGGTAACTCAGAAAAGCTTTTTGTTTTGGGATTAATAGCGCCTTCAAAAGTACCCATAGATACCTCGAAGTCGTTACGCACATCAACCACAACAACATCGGGATCGTCAAGCAGCTTATTCCACTCATCAGGCTTAACATATTTGCCAGCCATGAGGCGGGGATTAATGTCTGGTACACCCATCGTGACTATTTCGCGCTTCAAGCGTATTTTCAGGCGGTAAAAAGGTGCTTTTTCCGAGAAAGATTCCTTGTGTACCAGATCCGCAAAACGCGGGTCACTACGCAAGAATGCCAGCACTGCGTGTACGCCCTCAGATGAGCCCGCAATCGTGCCATTAATGCCTTCTTGGGCCAGCAAGATAGTGCCTTTAACGTTGTTGTTGTTGCAACAATTGAGTAGCGGTGCTTTCAGCTCAGCAAAATCAGGTAGTTCAACGAACTTATATAAAGCAGCGGTTAAGAAATAAGCCATAGATTGAATTGATAGCACTAATTAATTTTCATAATTATATGAAAATTCAGTCAAAGCGGACGGTGGGACTCGAACCCACGACGTTCAGCATGGGAAGCTGACATTCTACCACTGAATTACGCCCGCGCTTAGTGTTTTTTACTTGCTTTCACCTTCTTTCACTTTGGAGGCCGATCGGTAAAAAACCACTAGAAAAACATTGTACAACTATTTTCAGATTTTGAGTATAGCATTTTGACAATCAATTTTGGGCGGCAGCCGATCGCACAGCGGAGCCATGAACTACGGCGGACGAGCAAATTGTCATCGCGACGAAAAGCTTGCCCGAACCTTGACAAAGAGTTAGCGGCTTCTGCGCGCACATTCTGATCGCGATCAACGAACTGCATCATTTTTAACACCGCGGCCAAAGCTTCCGCAGTTTGAGTCTGCCGCCATCCCATCGCCACGAACATCGCACCATAAACTCCCCATCCTTCACTTTCCTCGGCAACATCGGTAGCGCCACCGCAGAATCGCCCTTTCTCACAGCCCTTACCCCCAGCAGCCTGTCTTGAGAATCCGAACTTTGCAGCGCTGCTTGGATTTCCCTAATTTCCCTCACCCCATTAAAATATATTTTTGTTACTTTTATTTAATAATTTAGCAAAAAGTGCCGGATTGTGGCAAAATAAAAAACTCAGTTATTAGATTGTGTCTGCAAATTAACAGCATCAAACTTCCACACCAGAAAAAGTTCAGAAAGTAATTGGAGAATTTGAGCAATATTGGCAACCGCTAATCGACGATACTCTGGAAATGACTCAAAAGGTAAAAATGCCCCAGCAAGAAGTTATGAAGCAGTTAAAAAAAATAATCCAGAGAGAGTTTATATCGACGCGGCGCTAGCGAATTTGCGTGAAGCGAAGCTATCCCGCTCTTAATCGCCACAACCTGCATAAAAACGAGATTAATTACGGTTATGTAGGGTGTTCTGTTTGTTTAGGTTTATCTACTTAATTGTACTGTTTTCTTTCCCCGCAGATTCTCCCTAGCCCCACTGCTTGAGAAGGGCCCAAAAGATTCCGGTTGGAAGTTTATTGATGACTTGGGGCATTTAGTGAACTCCACTCGATCGCAAACATTCATAGAATTGCGACAATCGCAGAATCTGGAAAGTTCACTGATTCTCCACTCTTAACAGTACAATTTAGTATAATTTTTAAGGGATTTCCCGTTGCAATCTTGTCCCCCCCTAGGAAAGGGAGAACTCCAAAATAATGATTTTAAAATCGCTGGAGCGCACTGGCTGAGTTCGCGTAGAGATTATATCGGCAGGTAGATGACTCATTATTCATTTTGATATATATATATATATATATATATATATATATATTAAATATAAATAGCAATCTCACTATAATACGTTGCCAGCAATATATCTGGTAAAAAAAATGAGTCATAATAAGTATTCCAAGAAATCTCAACCTAAAGCTGGTATCAAAGCTGATCGAAAGCAGCCAAACAATCCAAACGACTTATTTCCTGTAGTCGGAATGGGAGCATCTGCAGGTGGATTGGAAGCCTTTATGCAATTACTGAGCCATTTGCCGATCGATACCGGCATGGCGTTTGTCATAATTCAGCATATGTTGCCGCATCAGGAAAGTACGTTGAGTGTGATTCTGGCTCGATCGACCCTGATGCCCGTGCATGAGGTGACAGATGGGATGCTCATAGCACCGAATCAGGTCTACGTTATCCCCCCGAATTTCAGCATGACCATCGAGCGTTCAGTGCTGAAGCTAACGCCTCGCGGCAGAGGAAAGGGGGTATTCATGTCCGTCGATACTTTTCTGTTTTCCCTCGCCGAAGAACGGGGGAACAAAGCCATCGGCGTCATTTTGTCCGGGGGCGACAGCGATGGTGCCCAAGGGTTAAAAGCGATTAAGGCCGCCGGCGGTATTACTTTTGCCCAATGTCAAGAATCGGCACAAGTCAGCAGTATGCCGAATACTGCGGTGGCTACGGGTCAGGTAGACTTTATCTTGACACCGGAAAAAATTGCTCAGAAAATAGCAGAGATCGGCCGTCATCCCTACATTGCCGATCGGCCTTCGACAGAATTGACAACCACCGAAAATGCGAGCACAAGTGAAGATGCGCTCACAAGTAAAGGTAAAGATGCGATCGCCATTATCTACAGTTTGCTGCGGGCGGCTACAGGAGTTGACTTTACTAACTACAAGCAAACCACCTTGAAGCGGCGGATGCATCGGCGGATGTTGCTCTACAAGCTGGAACGCATCGAAGATTATGCCGAATATCTCCAAAACACCCCGGCAGAAGTAACGGCGCTGTATCACGATGTCTTAATTCATGTCACCAGCTTTTTCCGCGACCCCGAAAGCTTTGATGCCTTAAGCAGCACTGTTTTTCCTGCAATAGTCAAAGATAAATCGCCGAAAAAACCAATCCGAATTTGGATTGCCGGCTGTTCAACGGGTGAAGAAGCTTACTCGATGGCCATCTGCTTGCTAGAGTTTTTAGCAGCTCGATCTACTAACCTGCCGATTCAGATTTATGCCACAGACATCAGCGAAAATGCGATCGCGATCGCCCGCACTGGCTTTTATACCCACGCCCAAGTCGCGGATGTTTCACCCGAACGCCTACATCGGTTCTTTGTCCAAGTCGAGGGCGGATACCAAATCACTAAGCCCGTGCGGGAACTCTGCGTCTTTGCTAGACAAAACCTGATCGCCGATCCGCCATTTTCCCGGATGGATTTGATTACCTGTCGGAACGTGCTGATCTATCTGGGGCCCCAGTTGCAGAAAAAACTGCTGCCACTGTTCCACTATGGGCTTGGGCCCGCCGGCTTTTTGGTGTTAGGCAGTTCGGAAACGGTTGGTGAGTTTTCAGAATTGTTTGCGCTATTCGACAAAAAGAATAAAATTTATACTAAAAAGCTGTTATCGCATTGGCTCAGCATGGATTTAAATGCTAGCAACTATCCTCTGACACCCCCCAACCCTCCACCGCTGCAGACGGAAAGATTGGACGAAATCGAAATGGAGAAAGAGGCAGATCGCATTGTTTTGAATCAATATGCCCCTGCCGGGGTTGTGATTAACACAGCCAGCGAGATTCTGCAATTTCGAGGACAGACGAATCCCTACCTAGAACTGGCTCCCGGTAGAGCGAGCTTTAACTTGCTGAGAATGGCAAAAGAAGGATTGCGCGTGGAACTGCAAACTGCAATTCAAGAAGCCTCACACCAGAAGCAATCGATCGCACGGGCAGGGTTGGAACTTAAAGAGGGCGAGATCCTCCGGCAGGTCGGAATTAATGTGATTCCATTCCAAGCCGGCGCTGTGGCAAAAGACTATTTTTTAGTGTTGTTTAAAGAGGAGTGCCCGATATGTGCACTGCCTGCTGCTGACGATGGTAGAGTCAACTCTGATGCTTCACAGGCTGAAAGCCTGGAGATTGCAAGGCTGCTAGAGGAACTGAAAACTACAAAAGAACATCTCGGAGCGATCGTCCAAGAACATCAAGCTGCTAATCAAGATTTGAGAGCCGCCAACGAAGAGATTTTGTCGAGCAACGAAGAGTTGCAAAGCATGAATGAGGAACTCGAAACGGCGAAAGAAGAGATTCAGGCAACCAATGAAGAACTCAACACGATTAATGACGAATTGCAGCGGCGCAATGTTGAATCGACTCAGGTGAGCAACGATTTAGAGAATCTGCTCGCCAGCATCAATATTCCGATCCTGATGCTGGGAGGCGACCTGCGAATCCGTCGGTTTACTCCCGCAATCGCAGGTATCTTCAGCTTGATTTCTAGCGATGTCGGGCGGTCTTTGAGCGACATCACTCACAAGTTGATAGTGCCGGACTTAGAGCAACTGATTTTAGAGGTGATCCGCACGCTCAATTTGAAAGTTCAGGAGGTTCAAGATCGAGACGGTCATTGGTACGATCTGCATCTTCGACCCTACCGGACGATCGACAACAAGATTGATGGGGCTGTGCTGATGTTGGTGGATATCAACCAGCTAAAAGTGAGCGCCCAGCATTTGATGGAAGCGAAAAATTACGCCGAAACAATCGTGGAAACCGTGCGGGAACCATTGCTAGTGTTAGATCTCGACCTGCGGGCGATCACTGCCAATCGTTCTTTCTACGAGACGTTTCAGGTGAGGCAGAGCGAAACTGAGCATCGCTCATTGTTCGATCTGGGTAATGGACAGTGGAATATTCCCCAGTTGCGATCGCTCCTCAAAGAAATTCTGGCAGGCAATCCCAAGTTTCAAGATTTTGAGGTCGAGCATGACTTTGAGCACATCGGGCATAAAATAATGCTGCTCAATGCCCGCAAAATGCCTCCGATCGGTGATACACAGATGATTCTGCTGGCGATCGAGGATATCACGGAGCAAAAACAGTTCGAGATAGAACGCAGCCTTCGGATGCAAGAACAATCGGCTCGTGCGACTGCTGAGGAGGCCAACCGCATCAAAGATGAGTTTTTGTCCATCCTCTCTCACGAACTGCGGACGCCCCTCAATGCGATGATTGGCTGGGCACAGTTGCTGCGCCTAAAAAAATTTGACGAGGCTAAAACCGAGGAGGCGCTAAAAACGATCGAGCGCGCCGCCAAAGCACAAAACCAGCTCATCGATGACATCTTAGACGTTTCGCGGATTACCACAGGCCAATTTCGGCTCAATGCTTCTGAAATTGAGATCCCTCCACTGGTTGAAAATGCGATCGGGGTAATTCGTTTCGCAGCAGAAGCCAAAAATATTCAAATTGAATCCAGGCTAAGTCCTTTAAAACCAAGCGTGTTGGGCGATCCAGACCGTTTACAACAGGTAGTGTGGAATCTACTTTCAAACGCGATTAAATTCACCCCAGCCGGAGGCAGAATTGACATCGCATTAGACTACATAGATGGCATGGCTCAAATCCAAGTTAGCGATACTGGTAAAGGCATTAAGCCTGATTTTCTCCCCTATGTGTTCGATCGCTTCCGTCAGGCAGATAGTAGCTACTCTCGCAGAGACTCTGGATTGGGGCTAGGATTGTCGATCGTCCGTCATTTAGTAGAACTCCACGGCGGTACTGTTAGTGCCACAAGTGCGGGTGAGGAACAAGGGGCAACGTTTACCGTGAGGTTGCCCCTACGAACAGATATCTCATGATAGTTGACTGTTGATAGTTGACTGTTGATACCAATTTAATGTGAAGTTGCACATATCTCGATCCCCCTAAATCCCCCTGGTTGTTGGGGGACTTTGAGAAGAATCTTGTCCCCCCCTTATTAAGGGGGGCTAGGGGGGATCGGATTCTATGCAACCTCATAAAAAATTGGTATGACTGTTGACTGTGAGTCAAAAAAATGAAAATTGCGCGAGTTATTTGTTGGCAGCTTAATTCGACTTAATCAGGACGATGAAGCGCGGATTTGATAGCATTCCGGCGCAACTGCAATTGATATTATTTCTAATCTTATCTCCTGATACCCATTTAAGGTGAAGTTGCACATATCTCGATCCCCCTAAATCCCCCTTAAGAAGGGGGACTTTGAGAAGAATCTTGTCCCACCCCCTACTCCCCTTATTAAGGGGGGTTAGGGGGGATCAGATTCTATGCAGCCTCATAAAAAATGAGTATGAGCTAAGATCCTAAATGAGTTCTATAGCCAGGATTGGTTATCAGTAGATCCACTATCAGGCGGTGATTAACCTCAATATCATCGCTTTAATTATGCAATGCCCGTAGACCTACGTAATCGAAATATTGAAAGTGGTTATCTGCGTTCATCAGCGTTTATCTGCCTTCATCTGCGGTAAAAAAAAGGCAATAATCTTTACATAACCCTAACTCTAAATAACCTATTTAGCAACCTTAACCTCAGCGCCATCCTTAAGAAAACCAGTCCCCGAAACAACCACCCGATCGCCCGCCTTCAAACCTTTTTTAACCACCACCTTAGCAGCAGTCAAATCGCCCACCGCACCCCCGGAAATTTCCCCAAGTTCCACGGGTTGAGCCTGCACCTTGTCCTCGCCGACAAGTTTATAAACAATAGAACTGCCGTCAGGTTGCGGTAAAATAGCTTTAGCGGGGACTTTCAAACCTTGAGCCGTTGCCGTTGAAATGGATGCGCGCAAAAACATTCCCGATCGCAAAAACTCGCTTGCCGGCAAATCAATCTTCACAGTAGCTTGCCGATTTTGCGGGTCAACTACCGGCGAAATTTCTCGCACAGTTCCTGACAACTTAATCCGCTTGTCAGAATCCGAAGTAATTTGCACTGCTGTTCCCGGCCGCACTTGCGAAATCTGAGTTTCCGGCACTTTCAATTGCAGTTCCAGCTTGTTTCCCCGAATAATCGAAAATAGTTTTTGACTTCCCGAAGAAACATCGCCAACTCGACCAATTCTTTCAGCCACAGTGCCACTATCGGGCGCTCGAACAATAGTTTGTTCTAGTTGAGTTTGTAACTGTTTGACTTGTGCATCATTGCTGCGGACACTTGCTGCGTTATTTCCGACATTTGCTTTCGCACTGCTGACACTCGCTCCGGCCGTATTCACTTTAGCACGAGCGCTGCTGAGGGCCGCTCTAGCCGTACTGATATTAGCTTCCGCAGTAGCTACTTTAGCAATAGAAGATTGCACTTCTTCCGCTGCTTTATTCTGTTCTTGCAAAGCTGTATTCAAGTCAGCTTTAGCTTTGTTCAAGTCTTGAACAGCAGTCTGCCGTTCCGTCTTTCGCCTTTCCAAATCTTGCCGACTAATTACTCCCTGAGCAGCCAAATCTTGGGTGCGATTTACTTCTCTTTGAGCTTGATCTAATTTAGCCTGAGCGGAGGCAATGCCCGCTTTAGCTTGAGTGACACCGGCTTTAGCTTGTTCCACACCGGCCCTTGCCTGCCCGACGCCTGTTTGGGCTTGCGCTGCGTCAGCGATGGCTTTTTCAACGCCAGCTTGGGCTTGAGCAACGCCGGCTTGGGCTTCTTGTTGGGCTGACTCGGCTTGCTCTACCTGAGCTTGGGCTTGTTCTACCGTAGAATTGGCCGATTGTACTCCCGCAAGCGCTTCGGCAATTTGCGATCGTAGCACCGAATCGTCCAAAACCGCCATCGTCTGACCTTTTTCTACCGCCTCTCCCTCGGCCACCAACACCTGCTTAATTTGCAAACCGTTGGCTTGTGGCAGCACTGGCAGCAAGTCGTAGGCCACCACGGTACCCGTCGCTTCCAGAGTTTCACCCACCTCGGCAGATTCCACAGGCGCCACTGTCACAGTCTGAGCCGTCGCCTGCTGAGTTGCCGAGGGAATTGGAGCTGCGGGACGCGAACTCTGTTTGCCCCCAGTCAAGTTTACTGCTAGCAACGTTGCAGCCACGCCAATCCCTGCGCCCGCCAACAAGGCAGGCCACCTGATTTCTTTACGGGGCCCAACTTCAGTTGCTTCTGGTTCCCACACTTCTGATTGTTCCCCCTCCATTTCTGGAGATTCTAGGGCAACTTCTCGTTCATCTTCCTCACCGGAGAATGACCAGCGAGAGTTTTCTGAGACCCCACTTTCAGGTACATCCACTGCTGAGTTCTTGTCGCGTCCGCTCTGCACGGGGGGAAGGGGTTGCTTTTCTTCCGCTTCTGAAAAAACTTGATTGGTCACGGTAGTTCCTCTCGCCGCTATTAGCCTTTGGTTTTTTTATTGTAAAGAAAGATTGCGGTTTTTATATTTGATTCATTTTAGCGGATAGCCTCAGCAGTCCCGCGTCCCCCTTTTGGGTGAGTGTGGTGCCCTTTCACCTTACAATGGCGAATTGATCCGAGTTTGTACGATCGACATTTAATTTGATCTGCCTCTGAGGCATACTGAATATGAGCGTGATTTCTGATCGTGGGGTCGATCGGGCTGGCATTGTGTCTCCCCAACTGGCTTAGCCGTCACCTATCTATCAATGCTCAGAAAAGTCAGTCTAATCTTGAACTGATTATTCCTAATCTATACTCTCATGTGTTTACTGTATAATACGGCACATCTGCTAAAAAATTTGTGCCACTTTATTTAAAAAAAATCAAAATGAATAGTCTCTTTTCTCCCCTCCAACAGTTTTTAATTACTTGGCTGCTAGTGCTAGTGACGGGATGGTTTACCCTGACTGCTGTCAGTTATGTTGGGGAACTCGTGAGCATTTTAGTAACAGCGGGACTCATTGCATTTTTATTAAATTATGCAGTAAAAAGACTGCAAGTATTTTTGCCACGGGGAGTAGCTGCGGGGCTGGTTTATTTAACTGCGGGTGTGATAGTAGTAGTAATCGGTTTAACTATTGTGCCGCCGGTGTTCAACCAAGCGAGCCAGTTGGGGGTGAGGTTGCCGGAATTGCTGGAGTCGGGGCGGCTGCAGCTAGGTGAATTTCAAGCCTGGAGTGCCGAGCGCAATTTGCCGTTTAACGTGCAAATATTGGAGCAGCAGTTATCAGCGAAAGTGCAGGAACAAGTGCAGGCGCTCGCCGGTACGAGTTTAGGCTTAGTTGTCGGTACTGTTAACTGGTTTTTGGACTTGATTTTTATTGTGGTAATTTCCTTTTATATGCTCCTAGACGGGCAAAGAGTTTGGCAGGGTTTGACCAGTATTTTTTCCCCAGACATTCGCTATGTTTTAACAGAGACTTTGCAGCGAAACCTCCAGCGATTTGTATCGGGACAGTTATTGCTGGGACTCTTGATGGCCATCTCGTTGACTCTGGCTTTTTGGTGGCTGCAAGTTCCGTTTTTTCTGTTGTTTGCCGTGTTTATAGGATTGACGGAAATAATTCCGTTTATTGGAGCAACTTTGGGAATTGGCACTGTTAGTATAATTGTAGCGTTTATTGATTGGTGGCTGGCGCTGCAAGTGTTGGTAGTGGCGATCGGTCTCCAGCAAATCAAGGATAATTTAGTAGCTCCCCGAATCATGGGCAATCTCACCGGATTGAGCCCGGTAGTTATTTTTACAGCTTTGCTTTTAGGAGGTAGAGTGGGAGGATTGTTGGGAGTTATCCTGGCAATTCCGCTGACTGGGGTTGTAAAAAGTATAGTAGAAATTGTACTCAATCCCAAATTGCCGCCCCAAACAGGCTCGTTTTTCTACAATCCTTTTAGCGGCGAGGAATTGGGGAAAATACCAGAAGAGGAAACTAGAATAATCTTGGTCGCAGATGAACAAAAGTAGTCTAATTTTTGTAGTAAGTAATTCAGTAATGAAAACTTTTATAAGTCAGGGATTAACTTTTGGCTGCTGAGTCCCTTAAGAAAAAACTAAAGTTTCTACAAAGAACTTTAAGAACTTTAGTCTTGATTACTAACCCACTTGAAATCTCAAACCTCAAAACTTATGAAATGGTGGCAAAATCTTAGAAAAAATCCTCTAGCTCGGTTAGGAGCCGTGCTACTGTTAATTTTTTACACAGTCGCACTTTTTGCCGAATTTGTGGCACCTTACGACCCCTATGACTCTCAATTAAACGGTTCATTGCTGCCGCCGACTCAGATTTATTTAAGCACCCAAGACGGGCGCTTTATCGGGCCTCACGTTTATCCGACTACTCAGGGGCCAGTGGATGCTAATACCGGCGCTCGTGAGGTAATTGTAGACTGGCAAAAACCCTCTGCTATCGGTTTGTTTGTCAAAGCTTCCCCCTATAAATTTTTAGGAGTTTTGCCATTAGACAGGCACCTGTTTGGTACTAGAGGAGAAGGTCAAATTAACATTTTAGGCACGGACGAACAAGCTCGCGATCAATTCAGTCGCTTAGTACACGGCAGCCGCATTAGCCTCAGCATCGGTTTAGTAGGAATAGCAATTTCTTTTCCATTGGGATTGTTAATCGGAGGCATATCTGGTTATTTCGGCAGTTGGATTGACAGTATTTTAATGCGCTTCGCCGAAGTATTGATGACGATTCCCGGTCTTTATTTATTAGTAGCGCTAGCAGCAGTATTGCCACCAGGATTGACAAGTGCTCAGCGATTTATATTGATTGTGCTGATTACTTCATTTATCAATTGGGCGGGTTTGGCGCGGGTAATTCGCGGTCAGGTACTGTCAATTAAACAACGAGAATTTGTGCAAGCGGCGCGGGCAATGGGCGCTAATCCAATTTATATTATTGTCCGCCACGTGTTGCCACAAACTGCTACTTATGTAATTATTTCTGCTACTTTGGCTGTTCCGGGTTTTATTGTGGCGGAGTCGGTTTTGAGTTTAATTGGCTTGGGAATTCAACAGCCAGATCCTTCTTGGGGAAATTTACTATCCCTGTCTACTAATGCTTCGATTTTAGTGTTGCAGCCTTGGTTGGTTTGGCCTCCGGCGATACTGATTATTTTGACTGTTTTGGCGTTTAATTTATTGGGGGATGGGTTGCGGGATGCTCTCGATCCGAGAAGCATTCAAAGGTAATTGGGAGTTATTAATTTCTAGTTCCCAGGGAGAGCAGGTGTAACAGTTACGCCCCCTAATTGGGCGGATTAACAGGTAAGCGAATGGTAAAAGTAGAACCAACACCCTCCTGACTTTTTACTGAAATATTGCCGCCCATCATGAGGCAAAAACGCTGGCTGATTGCCAGTCCCAAACCGGTGCCACCGTACTTGCGGGTGGTGGAAGCGTCGGCTTGGGTAAAGGGTTGGAAAATGTGCTGCAACTGGTCGGGAGTCATCCCAATTCCTGTATCTGTACAATTAACAACTAAAAATTCTTTACTAGCAATTGAAGATTGAGAACTTGCCGCAGGTTCAGAAGTGTTTTCTTGTTTTGCTTCGCTGCTGTCGCGCGCAAATTTTTCTCGGCTGGCTGTGAGGGTAATTGTACCGTTTTGAGTGAATTTGGCGGCATTGCTCAGCAAATTTAATAAAATCTGCTGCACTTTGGTAATGTCACCGTGCATCGTGCCGATATTCGTAATTTGATCCAAGTTTAGAGTGTTGCCGTTTTTCTCAATTAGCGGCGTGGCAGTAGATGCTACTTCTTCAATCAAGGCGGCGATGTCGAAGGTTTCTAAGTAAAGATCCATGCGGCCGGCTTCGATTTTAGAAATGTCGAGAATGTCGTTAATTAGCGATAGCAAGTGTCGGCCGGAAGTGCGAATTTTGTCTAAATCTGGGGTGAGTTCATCGTAACCCAATTCTGCGGTTTCTTCTTGGAGCATTTCGCTGTAGCCGATGATGGCATTCAGAGGTGTTCGCAGTTCGTGGCTCATGTTTGCCAAAAAGGCGCTTTTTGCGGTGGAAGCTGCTTCGGCTGCTTCTAGGGCGAGTTGCAAGGCGGATTCAAAGACTTTTCGATCGCTAATATCCTCGACGCTGCCTTCATAATAAAGTACCTCGCCGTTGGCGTCGCACACTGCACGCGCGCTTTCGGAAATCCAAATTACCTTGCCGTCAACGCGGTAAACTTGTGACTCAAACCCCGAAACTTCTCCGAATTCTTCCATCACCTGCATAAACTTGTCGCCCTGCTGAGGATTGACGTAAGCTTGCTGTCTGATGTTTGTGAGATTTGATGTTAATTCTTCGGGAGTGGCGTAGCCATAGATGCGGGCTAAAGCTGGATTTACGCTCAAGAAGTGGCCTTGAGGGGTTCTTTGAAAAATGCCTTCGACGGCATTTTCAAAGATGCTACGATATTTTTGTTCTGCTTGACGCAAAGCGCTTTGTGTACGATCGCGCTCGCTGGCTTCGATCGCCAATGATACCAAATCTGCCAGGGAAGCAGCAAAATTTTGTTCTTCTAATGTCCAGTTGCGAGTAGTTCCCACTTGTTCGATACAGATGACTCCCACTGTTTGTCCTCCCAGTCGCACCGGCGCATCTAAGGTTGATGTAGTACCCACTTTTGCAAAGTAAGATTCGGCAAATTCTCTGGTTCTAATATCTGAGAGAGCGTCCTCGGCTGCGATCGTCCGGTGTTCTTCCAAAGCTTGAAAATAAGCTGGATAGTCTGCTGCTGCGAGTTCATTACCTTGGGAATGCTGGTGGTTGCTGCGCCTAAATTGGTCGAGACATTGCAGTTTCGATCGACTCTCATCGTATAGCCACGCGCCAGCTTTTTCTGTCTGTAGGGTATGAGCTGCTGCTTCGGTGATTTGCCTCAAAGCTACTTGCAAATCGCCTCGATACAGCGCTTTATTTCTTGCCAATTCTACCAAAACCGTATTTTGTTTGAGCAATTGTTTTTGCCTGTGGCGTCGCGCTGATTCGGCTCGCTTCTGTTCGGTAATGTCGCGGGCTACCACAATGACGGATTCTGCTGAAAGCGGTGAAATGCTGGCTGCAAAACAAACTTCGCGGTCGCTAATGGTTAAATCGTACTCGATGCTGACAGTTTGCTGAGTATCTAAAGCTGCTCGGATGTGCTTGAGAAAATTGTCTGATGTAGCTTGCGGAAACACATCTGTGACTGTTTTGCCAACTAATTCTTCGATTGGTTTGTAGAGCAGAGAAAGATTTGTGGGCGCGATTTTTAAATAGCGACCGCTGGCGTCGAAAACTATAATTAATTCATTCATAGCTGCAAACAAAGCCCGCAATTCCGCTTCTGCCGCTTCGAGTTCGGCAGTCCGCTCTGCTACTCGCTGTTCTAAACTAGAGTTGGTTTGTTCTAGGGCAACAAAAGACGATCGCAATTGTCGCGCCATTTGGTTGAAAGAGTGAGCTAGGAGACCCAGTTCTTTGACTCCTTGAACTTCGACTTCGCCGTTTAATTCTGCGGAGGTGAAGCCGGATGATTCGGACATTTTTGTTAAAGCTTTGGAAGCTTGTAGCAATCGGGTAATCGGTTTGACAACCCAGCGAGAGGTGAAAATTCCGAGTCCGATCGCCAGTACGAAGGCAAAAAAGCACAATAAGATAGTTGTGCGAGTGTTGGCGTTAATTTGCTTCATAAAGTCGGCTTCCGGGATGGCGACTACAATCAGCCAATCGAGGCCGCGACCGTCTTGCAGGGGAACAACGGTAATGAATTGACGTTTGCCGTCTATCTCGAAGGTAAACTGTCCTTTGCTGTCAATTTCTTCAAAACTACCAAATCGTTTTTGCAAGTATGTGGAAGACGATCGAATTAGCAAATTTTTGCTCCTAGTCGCCAACAGCCGTTTTTGTCCGTCTTTGTCGGTGACAAAGGGCAATTCGTCTGTGGAACTGGCGACTATTTCCCCGCTGCGTTCGATCGCAAAAACTTGTCCCGACGGGCTAATTTTGATGCTTTTGAGAAAATCGCTGATTTGAGAAAGAGTCAGGTCAATTGCCAATACCCCCTGCAGGCTGCCCGTTTGGCTGTAGATGGGCATCACCGGCGTAATGCCGAGCACTGGCGGTGCTGCGAAGGTGTAGATAGGAGACCAAGTGGCTTTGCCTGACTGTTTGGCAGCTTTGTACCACGGTCTAGTACGGGGGTCATAGGGGACGGTTTTGATTAGCTCAGTGCGATTTCCTTGGCTATCTAGGCGATAAATTTGGCGGTTTGGAGCCGTTGATTCGTCTCTGATGTATACTAAGTGTTCTGCTTCTCGCTTGAGCAATAGGAATCTGCCCTGTTCGTCGCCGTAGTAGATGGTTGTATTTCGATCGCTCAGCTTGGTCTGGTTCCACAAATAGCGCTCTAAGTTGGGGAAGTCTTGCGGATCTAAGTTGCCAGATGTGATCGCAGCAGTATTCATTTGCAGGAATAAATGAGACACATCCCCAAAATTGCGGAAATTTTCTTTCGTCCTCGCTGCAACTTCCAAGCTTAACCTCGTAGCAAGGTCATTGACAGCTTTCTGGCCGTTGCGAAACGAAAGCCATCCAGTCACGCCGACTGCTACGGAGATTTGCACCACCAGCGGTATCAACAAAACTAGGCTTAGTGACATCTTGGGCGAGCTTTTCATCACACAAATGCTCAGACTTTTCAATAACATCAATATTTTGACACCTACCAGGTTTGCGTATCCTTTGTCGCTTAAAAGAGATCCTCGATATAAGTTACAAGGTTGTACACAAATAGTGAAGTGCAGTGGTCGGCAAGTCAAAACAGGGCTGAGGTTTCCACCGCTACTGTAAAAACTTGTAACATTAATCATGCCACTACTTGCCTGAATGTGGCGATCGCTCTGGGGACTCGCTGTCAAAACGTCACACCCGGTAAAAAAAGCAATTTTATGCCCGTGATCCACACCCTGCTTGTCATCAGTCATTGCCAATTATTCAATTTTTTAATCTAAACTTTTAAATCTAAAATAAGCTCAATTTCTCCGGGTGGGCATTGTCTTCCTTACGCCGGGTTAATAAATATTTAATTTTAATTTTTTCTACCGTGCAAGGACAAATGTAAATTCTGTGACAATCTGGTGTTGAAAAATTTGCTATTAATAAGATAAGCCGCCAAAATCCCGCTCGACTACAAAGAGGATAATTGAAGCATCTGCATTTCATCAACGCCAGCCAAGTAAAGCGTTGTTGGCTTTTTTGGACGATGTACATTTTGGCAAAATAATACTTCTGGAGGATGACATGAACTATACATTTGAACTCCTGGGCGTATCTCCAACTTTAACGTTTTTCAACCAGCAGCAGGAATTGCTGCAACAACAGCAGCCGTCCGGTGTAGAATACTTGGCAAACCGAAAGTGCACTCTCGATGCGTTTGTGGCATCCGTAGAGACAGTTTCTCCTAACCGCGGCTGGGATGTCGATCGAGTTGTAGACACCGTGATTAGTTTCTGGATGAACAACTCCGATAGCATCCAGTATTGGAGACACAGGCTGCAGGATGCCGGCAGCGAAAACTTGTTAGTAGCCAGAGTAGGCGATATCAAGTCTTTGCAAGCTGCATTTGAATCGCTGCTAGGGGAATAAGAAAATCGGGAATTGCGAAAAAGTCGATCGACTTTTTCGCTAAAACTGATATCTTCCGCCATTCTCAATCATCCTTTCATGGCGGGCGAGGAGCAACGGTTTAAAATAAAATTTATCTGTTGTGGAACAGGCATCTTTCCTGTTCTTGAGAATAGTGCAAGATATAAGTAAAATCCAGTCAACTGTCTATTTTCAATTTCCAATTCTCAATTCCCAAATATTATGTCTCGTTCCAAAGCCCTGCAATCTTATATTTTTCTCCGCTTGCTTCTGGCACCGCTAATGTTGTGGACAATCACCACAGCAGTATTTTTATTGTTGCGGGCTACTCCAGGCGACCCCATAGATGCCATTCTCGGCTCACGAGCTCCCGCAGCGGCCAAAGAAGCAATGCGAACTCAACTCGGCCTCGACGCACCCCTGTGGCAGCAATATCTCAAATACATGAAAGACTTGTTGAGCTTCGACTTGGGAACCTCAATCACCACTCGCGGACAAACCGTGTGGCAAATTATCGGAGATTATTTCCCCGCTACAGTGGAATTAGCATTTTGTAGCATGGCCATAGCTTTAATTGTCGGCATCAGTATCGGTTCCCTGGCAGCATCCCGCCCCAACACTATTTTCGATGCTGTCGGCCGTTTGTTTGGCATTATCACTTACTCGCTGCCCGCTTTTTGGGCCGGCATGGTTTTGCAATTAATTTTCGCGGTGCAGTTGGGATGGTTTCCCTTGGGAACTCGCTTTCCCGTCACATTCCCCGCCCCCGAAGGCTACACAGGACTATACACTATTGACAGTCTCCTGAGCGCTAACCCTGGTCAGTTTCTCACATCTTTGCATTATTTAGCACTTCCGAGTTTGACGTTGGGGATTCTTTTGAGCGGCATTTTCGAGCGCATTGTCAGGGTGAATCTCAAGCAAACTTTGCAAGCAGATTATGTCGAAGCAGCTAGAGCTCGCGGCATTCCAGAATTCCAGATTTTATGGGCTCACGCTCTGAAAAATGCACTAATTCCGGTGATTACTGTCTTAGGATTGACTTTTGCTGCACTGTTGGGCGGTGCTATTTTAACAGAGGTTACTTTTTCTTGGCCGGGGTTGGCAAATCGTCTTTACGAAGCGATTAGCTTGCGGGATTATCCAACTGTTCAAGGTATTGTGGTGTTTTTTGCGGCAATTGTCGTAATTGCCAGCATTGTAATTGATATTTTGAACGCTTACGTTGACCCGCGAATTCGGTACTAAAAATATCAAGGAAGAAGGGCAACGGATGCGCGACTGTTGCACTTTCGCCTTTTTCTACCTGTACTTTCTGTCTGCGCGAGATATTGCAGCCAGCGGTGGGCCTGTAGAAGCAGTTGTCAAAAAGATCGATCGGCTTTTAGAGTGACGACACTTGGCAATTTATGGGCAATACTGGAGAAAATAAAATTATACATTTGAGGAAACGCTGATGAGATTATTGCGAACAATCGCCGCTCTATCGGCGGCCTTGACCCCACTGATGGCTGAAGCTGCCTTTAGCCGTCCCATGCCGGGAACAGCCGATTTTCCCAGAGCCTCAAACCCCGATGTAAATGTGCCGGTTTGCTTCATCGAAACCCGAGGCGGCACAACTTTTGATTTAGTCAGCTTGTGTGGCAGCAATGCTGCTCCCCAAAACCCTGCTCCGGTTGCGGGCAACCCCGCCAATGCTCCTGCAAATAACCCCAATGGGGCTGCTCCGCCTCCTCCCCCGAACCCCAACGCCCTCACCAGAGATGCTGTCGGCACGCCGATAACTACTCCTACAGGCACGGCAAATCCCAACAATCCCAACAATGCCAATCCGGGAACTTCGCCCGCAGGTACTCCCAATGCCAATCCGGGAACTTCGCCCGCAGGTACTCCCAATGCCAATCCGGGAACTTCACCGAGTACCAATCCCAATAATCTCAATCCGGGAAGTTCGCCCTATACCACTCCCAATAATCCCAATCTGGGAACTTCGCCGAATACCAATCCCAATAATCTCAATCCGGGAAGTTCACCGAGTACCAATCCCAATAATAGTGCGTCTCCCACGGGTGGAAATGCTGGTGATAGCAACAGCGATTTAGTTCCCAATCCCAATCTCAATCTTCCGAGAGTGCCGCCGAGTTCCTTTAGCCCCGGAGGCCTTGCACCGACTAGAGATGCGATTGATGGCCCCCGCCAATAATCGGCGAAGTGTCAGAACTTTCATCACAGAAACCGGGTTTCTCTAAAACCGTCTCTTTTTCAGGGATTGTTCACCCGCGAGAAAGCCGGAATATTTATTTGCCTGCTTAATATTGATGTCAGGTGTGATCGGCATATTTTGTAGCAGAGTAGCAAAATAAAAGTTAAGCTAAGAACTTGTAGACGCTATTAGCCAAGCACTCTTTTAAAACTGGACAACCAGGTAGAAGCAGTCATCGAAAATTTGGGGTCCCAAACCTCGTCGTTCGAGGACGGCTTTAGTATTTAATTTTAACATTTCACCAAATATATGCTAAAATGTGAGGTATGGAAAAAGCTCACAGTTACCGATTTTACCCAACGCCAGAACAAGAGTCGCTATTGCGGCGTACCGTCGGCTGTGTAAGATTGGTTTACAATAAAGCTCTCCACGAAAGAACTCAAGCATGGTACGAAAGGCAAGAAAGAATAGGATACAGTCAAACTTCCTCAATGTTAACGTCTTGGAAAAAGCAAGAAGAATTAGACTTTTTAAATGAAGTTAGTTGTGTTCCTTTACAGCAAGGCTTGAGACATTTACAAACAGCTTTTACTAATTTCTTTGCTGGTAGTGCTAGGTATCCTAACTTTAAGAAAAAACATCAAGGAGGAAGTGTAGAATTTATCAAGTCTGCTTTTAATTTTAAAAACGGACAAATTTATTTAGCTAAATGTTTAGACCCTTTACCTATTCGATGGTCAAGACAAATACCCTCATATTGTGAACCTAGTACGGTAACGGTTAGATTACATCCATCAGGACGTTGGCATATCTCAATTAGATTTGATGATCCAACTATTAAACCCTTACCTGTTAGCGACAAAGTGATAGGAATTGACTTAGGAATTAGTAGTCTTATGATTACTAGCGACGGGGATAAAGTCGCTAATCCTAAACACTTTAAGAAACATTACCGAAGATTGCGTAAAGTCCAAAAAACTCTTGATCGCAAACAGAAAGGGTCAAAAAATAGAGAAAAAGCAAGAATTAAGGTAGCTAAGGTTCACGCTCAAATAACCGATAGCAGAAAAGACCATTTACATAAGCTAACGACTCAATTAGTTCGTGAAAACCAAACGATTGTAGTTGAGAATTTAGCGGTGAAAAACCTGGTCAAAAATCCCAATTTAGCCCAATCTATATCAGATGTAAGTTGGGGAGAAATAACCCGTCAATTAGCTTACAAATGCCGTTGGTATGGGAGAACCTATATTGAGATAGATAGATGGTTTCCTAGTTCTAAGCGGTGCAGTAATTGTGGGCATATTGCCCGTGAATTGCCGTTAAGTGTTAGAGAATGGGAATGTCCAGAGTGCGGAACTCACCATGACCGTGACATTAACGCGAGTAAAAACATTTTGGCCGCAGGGCTTGCGGTGTCAGTCTGTGGAGCGAGTGTAAGACCCCAACAGAGTAAATCTGTGAAGGCGACTGCTAAGAAACAGAAACCTAAATCGTGAGGTTTAGGAATCCCCGTCGTTCACGGCCGGGAGGATGTCAAGAGCAAAATATTTGTTTTAAATTGCCACAAAATTGCTCTAGAGCCGATCGCACTTGAGGAGGACATAAGAGTGTCAAACTTAGTTCAACGCTTACAAATAACCGCTCATCCGCAACTAGAAAAATCCCTGGGCTATCGAGGAGATAGTCGCTGGGTAGCTTGGCGCTGGGAACCCGACATCGACCAACTTATTTCCAGCGACGGCAAAACAGTCGGCACTGGCAATAATATGGCTTGGCTGGTGTTTTTGCAGCACGATTTAGTCGATCCTGTGGTACAAGAGTACAACCTCGGCGAGGGCGATCGCTACTGGCTGCTTTTAGACACAGAAACTAGAAATCTCTACGTCGGCGAAGGGAAAACTGTTCAAAGTCTGCTCGAACAGCCGGAAAGTTTAGGTTTATTGGCCTGTCTCGATGGCGGGAATGCCGATCGACAAACTGGTGAAAATTGGCAGCAAACGCTATCTCAACTAACAACCAAACCAGTTGTTCGCCACCTGACAAATGCCCTTCCTTTCGGTATCGCCGCCGGTTTGATAGGTGCTTTAGGCATCGGAACCGGATTGTGGGTAGTGCCGGCGGTGCAGCAGAAACTCGCCGAAAAAGCTGCTTTTATTTCCCCAATTAGTTCTGGCGCCAACTGCGGGCTTGGTGGTTCCGACGATTTTTCAGCTTATATCGGTTCCTCAAGCGGAAACAAAGAACTTCATTTAATAGGCGTTTACGAAGCTAACGCGGATCATAAGAACCGAGATTTATCACAAAGGGCGTTAGCGAAGCCCTCGGAGAGGATCGAAGTTAAGGTAGAACGCCGAAACAAACCCATAACTCTCGCACTTTCAGCCTACGAACCGGTGCAATGGAACATTACCGCAGAACCGGGCGCAGTTATCGAAAAAATCATCGTTAACGGATACCACAACCAAACTGTTTCAGGGGTTTCGGGAATTCCAATTGAAGAGCACAGCTACGAAGAAACCGGAGACAATCTCGGCGACTTTATCTACAAGTGGGGTGCTACCCCTGAAAGTAGCAATACTTCTTCCCTCGTGACTAAATTGGAACAGAAAAACCGCACCAGTTTAACTTCTTTTCAAGGATGCTACAGAGGTAAGAACTTTAGTATTAATTGAGAGCAGCAAGAAACCGCGACAAGTTATACAATTTTCGATTTTAGATTTTCGATTTTCGCTTAAAGAATTGGGAATAAGTGATGCGATATGGGTTGAGAAGTTGTTACTGTTCCGTTCTTTTTTTTAACTGTTGTTAAAACCTATCCCCCTAAAATCCAAACCCGCGTCGGCGGGTTTTTTATTGAGAGTTAAATTATTGGCATCTCTATGGTATGATATGCGGTGGCATCATTACCAATTCCCAATTATAACAATACTAATAGATTTCTTATGAAATACTGGTACGAAACCCTCGCTGTAGCGCAGCGAATTTTAATTGAATTGGGAAGGCGACGACGCAGCTTAATCTTGTGGAGTATTTTTCCAGTTTCTATCTTGCTAATTAACGCTTTGATTTTACAAGAACGCGCTAATCTCACCACAGCAAAAGCCTTTGAAACTGCTGCACCTGCAAGCTTAGTAGGAGCGGCTTTATTTTTTAGCTGTCTCGGTGGTAGCGTAGCAACAGTAGTAGCAGAGCGAGAACAGCATACCCTCAAACGCTTGTTTATTTCCCCGCTGAGTGGCACTTCCTACTTTTTAGGAATTTTCCTGGCCCACAGTTGCATCGGCATCGGTCAGGTAATTTTAGTATACACGATCGCCTCTTGTTTAGGAGCACAATTCCAAGGCTCAATCCTGTTAGGATGTGCGATTATTTTACTCAGTATTGTATCTTATGTAGGTGTAGGCTTTATTCTTGGCACCCAGTTTGCGAGGCGCACTGAAGATGTCAACTCCCTAGTAGCAGCTTTCGGCGTCCCCTTATTGATTTTAGGAGGCGCATTTTTACCTACTTCGCTGTTTCCCAAAAGTTTGCTGGAACTCGCCCAGTACAATCCAATTTATCACATGAACGAAGCGCTGATGGGCGTGTGGGCTGACGGCAAAGATTTGGCTGAGATTTCCGAACACTTCTGGTATTTATTCATATTTTCTCTTGCCATGATTGCAGGTGGATGGCTTTCTTACCGCAGGATGCTGAGAGTAGAAAGAAGACTTTAAAACTATCTCATTATGTCGTAATTATTCATCTCTCTCTTCTGGAGACTCTGCGCCCTCTGCGCTCTCTGCGGTTTAATCGTTCAGAAACAACCGTAAATATATAAAATAATACGGAGAATTAAAGCAGTGCTGCAAATTGAAAGGTTAAATAAGTCCTATGGCGAGCGTTCAGTGCTTAAAGATTTAACACTGCACATTCAAGCTGGAGAAATTTACGGTTTACTGGGGCCGAACGGGGCGGGCAAAACTACAACTATCAATATTTTATGCAATTTGCTAAATGCAGACAGCGGTCAAGTTTCTATCAATGGCGAACCTGTTTCTGACTCTACAAAATTGTTAATAGGGGTAGCGCCTCAAGAAAATTTGCTTTACAAAAGCCTTAGCTGCGAAGAAAACCTCAACTTTTTTGCTCAAATTTACGGCTTAGAGCGCAAGCAGCGCCGCTATCAAGTAAGACACTGTTTGAAAGCAGTAAATTTGACAGATAGAGCTACAAGCCCCGTGGAAACTTTGAGCGGAGGAATGCAGCGCCGCTTGAATATTGCGGTAGCATTGGTACACCAGCCTAAATTAGTAATTTTAGATGAACCCACAACGGGTTTAGATATTGAGGCTCGCTATGAAATTTGGGAGTTAATTCAGCGATTGCAATCGGAAGGAATTACAATTTTGCTGACAACTCACTTGTTGGATGAAGCTGAGCGTCTTTGTCAGAAAATCGGGATTCTGAAAAATGGCAGTATTGTCGCTGAGGGCAGTCTAGAAGAGCTGCAAAAACTGATTCCTGCTCAAGAAATTATCGTAGTAAAAACCGACGAAGAAGCTGAAGTCATCGCCCGCGCTAAACAATACAGTTTTATCCCCCGCCGCTACGGTAGCGATTTAGCTTTTTGGCTGCCGGAACGTTTAGAATTAAAAGAGATTATTTTGCTGTTCGATGGGATTTCTATTGATTCAATCGCTCGGTATCCGGTGCGGTTAGAACATATTTATGTCGAAGTAACGAAACAAACTGTATCCTAATCTGCGTTCATCCGCGTACATCCGCCACCATCTGCGGTTAAATTTTCAAAGTAATTCTGTACTTATGGCCAAGATCTGACTTTTCCGACTGACAGAGGCCCCAATCCATGATACAGATAGCAAAAGTAAAGTTACGATGTCTAGATTGTAAAGATATCGTAAACCTTGATGTTGTGTTGCGAAATATTAAATAAAAATATCTTATAAAAGGTATGTCATTAGAATGATACTCTTAGCTTGCCTCTAAATTGTACAAAGCCATTCCAGCGCGAAGCCAGTGAAACCTCACTTCATATCAGGACTACCCCGATCGGGTTCTACTTTACTCGCAGCATTACTCCGGCAAAATCCCCGCTTTCATGCTGCCATGACTTCACCCGTCGGAGGTTTAGTAGATCGAATGTTGGAAGCCATGAGCGAAGATAATGAGTTTTCCGTGTTTATTTCCTTTGAACAAAAACGGGCACTGATTATGAGCATCTTTTCAGCCTATTACCACCCGCAAGCTGAAAAAGAAGTGATTTTCGACACCAATCGCCTTTGGTGCAGCAAATTGCCATTAATTCTGGAACTATTTCCCGAAGCAAAAGTCATCTGCTGCGTCAGGAACATTGCTTGGATTATGGATAGCATTGAGTTACTGATTCGGCGCAATGCCTTTGATGTTTCCAGGTTATTTAATAATCCAGCGGAACGGGCTACAGTTTATAGTCGCACGGAGGCATTAAGTCAAGGTTCCCGTTTAGTGGGTTATGCTTATAACGCTCTTAAAGAAGCATTTTATAGCGAGCAGAGTGGAGCCCTTCTACTGGTAGATTATGATTTATTAACCAAAGGACCGGCTAAAACCATGTCGCTGATTTATCAATTTCTCGGCGAAGAGCCTTTTGAGCATGATTTCGACAATGTTCAATATCAAGAGCCCGAATTTGATAATAAGCTGAAAACACAAGGGTTACATCAAGTGCGTTCTCAAGTCGAGTTTAAACCGAGAAAAACTATTTTACCGCCAGACTTGTTTGAGCGATTTGATGGCTTATCTTTTTGGACAGAGGCAACAAATAGTTGTGCCAGCGCTATTGTCGCGAAGCCACAGTCCGGCAGGGGTTGAAACCCCTGCCTCAAAGCGAAAGTCCTCTTAAGAGGACTGAAAAACTCATTAGTCCTCTTAAGAGGACTTTCGCTATTAGACAGGGAATTCATTCCCTGGCGGACTTGCGGGTTCACTAGCGGACTTGGCGGGCTCACAGCTTAAGTTGACACCAATTGGCACGGTGCCGTGTCCTGACTGTGGGTAATATCAATTCAAATGCCACCGGATTTGAGATTAAGCTTTGATGCGGGGGTTTCAACCCCTGCCGGACTTGAATGTAAACGACAGATATAAAGGATTGCAGCAATTATGAACTCATCAACCGCCCACAAGCAAATTATTTTCGTTGACTCTTCTGTACAGAATTATCAAAACTTGATAGAGGACGCAGATGCTAACGCCAAAATAGTCATTTTAGATGACAAGCGTAGTGGCATTGAACAAATTACCCAAGCACTGGCTAGTGAAAGTGGCATTGAAGCTGTTCATGTAGTTTCTCACGGCAACCAAGGTAGTTTAAAACTCGGTGCAGACGTACTCAATGGGAATGACCTCGAAAATTTCAACACTCAGCTAAAACAGTGGGGAAATGCTCTGACAGAGAACGGAGATATCCTACTTTATGGATGCGATGTAGCCGCCGGAGAAAGTGGCAATAATTTTGTCAAGCGATTGAGTGAACTCACAGGTGCAGATGTCGCAGCCTCTAACGACTTGACGGGAAATGCAGCTAAAGGGGGCGACTGGGATTTAGAAATAGTAACGGGCCAGATTGAGTCGGCCGTGCCGTTTAATCAGGAGGCGATGGAAGATTATGAGTATACACTGGCGAATTTTGATGTCACAGTGGGAACCGATGACGGCACCGGCACTGTAGCAGGCACATTAAGCAAAGCAATTTTAGATGCGAATGCCGCATCAGGGGATGACACCATTACCCTCACCACAGGTGTCAGGTTTACACAGACTCCGAATCAGCTAATCGACAGCAATATTGCTTTTATTGGTGGCGGTTTCATCGTCAGCGGAGATGCCAATAACAATAGCACTAATGATAGGGGTGACGTTCGCCTCTTCTTTGTGAAGTCTGGAACCGTCAGTTTCACCAACATGATTATGAGGGGGGGGCGTGCCCAGGGCGGAGATGGTAGTGGTGGGGGCGCAGGTATGGGGGGTGGCTTGTTTGTTTATAACGGCACAGTCAGCCTGAATTCTGTCACCTTTGATACTAACTCTGCCATTGGCGGAAATGGTATCAGAGGTCGCGGTCACAGAGGTGGCAGCGCTAATTTTGTGCCTGTCAATCCGGCTAATAAGGGTGCCAACGGCAACGGCACCAACGGCACCAACGGCACCAACGGCACCAACGGCACCAACGGCAACGGTGGCAACGGTGGCAACGGTGGCAACGGTGGCAACGGCAACGGCGGCTACGGCGGCGGCGGCAACGGTGGCAACGGCGGCTTGGGCGGCAACGGCTTCGGCGGCTTCGGCGGCTTCGGCGGCAACGGCGGCAACGGCAACGGCGGCTTCGGCGGCTTCGGCCGCAACGGCGGCAACGGCGGCTTGGGCGGCAACGGCAACGGCGGCGGCGGCGGCTTCGGCGGCGGCGGCGGCTACGGCGACGGCGGCGGCGGCGGCAACGGCTACGGATTCGACGGCGGTGGTGGCGGCAACGGCTTGGGCGGCAACGGCGGCTTCGGCGGCGGGGGCGGCAACGGCAACGGCGGCTTCGGCGGGGGCGGCAACAGCAACGCCAACTTCCGCGACGGCAACGGCAACGGCGGCTTGGGCGGCTACGGCGGCGGCTTGGGCGGCTTCGGCTTCGGCGGCGACTTCGGCGGCGGCGGCGGCTTCGGCGGCGCGGGCATGGGGGGTGCAGTATTCATCCGTCAAGGTACTCTCATCCTTAACAGCACCACATTTACCAACAACGCTGCTATAGGCGGTACGGGTGGCACAGGCGGTCAAGGCAAAGGTGGGGCAATTTTTGCCATGCGTTCTCTCACCAACACCAATGGCAACAATCAGGGAATGCCCACCGCGCTACCTACTGTCACGTCATTGGGAGCAACTTTCACCACCAACACCGCAATCAACCACGCTGGCACTCCCGCTGCTTTTACCTCCGCCAACGGTGTCGGCAATAACCAAGACAATAACGATGTTTACGGTACGATTCTTGACGCTCTTGCACCCACAGTCACCAGCATCACCTCAACTTTAACTGACGGCACTTATACTGTCGGTCAAGTCATCCCAATTACGGTAACATTCAGCGAAAACGTCAACGTTGTTGGCACACCACAACTAACTTTAGCCACAGGAGGTGCAGGAACCGCCATCAATTATGCCTCTGGTAGCGGTACTAACACCCTCACCTTCAACTACACCGTAGCCTCCGGCAACACCAGTGCAGACCTAGATTATCTCTCAACAGCAGCCCTCTCCCTCAACGGTGGCACCATTAAAGGTGCTGCTAGCAACGATGCCACAATCACCTTGCCTGCACCCGCAGCAGCTAACTCTTTGGGTGCGAATAAAGCAATAGTAATTGACACTCTTGCACCCACAGTCACTATAAATCAAGCAGCAGCACAAACCGATCCGACTGCCACTTCACCTATCAACTTTACCGTCACATTTAGCGAACCAGTCCAAGGTTTTGATGCCAGCGATATCGACTTAACGGCAAGTACAGCAACAGGAACATTAACACCAACAATCACAGGTAGCGGCCCTGTTTACAACATCGCCGTCAACGGCCAGACAGGTAACGGCAATGTAATTGCCAGCATCAAAGCTAACGGCGTTACTGATACAGCAGGCAATAACAATACTGCCAGTACAAGTACAGATAATACCGTTGCTTATAACAACACCTTCCCCACAGTTACATCTATCAACCGCCTTGCGACATCTCCCACTGCTGCGGCTACTGCTACCTACTCCATTAATTTTTCTGAAGATGTTACCGGTGTTGACGTTTCTGACTTTACTTTAGTCCCAAATGGTGTAACTGGTGCATCCATTGGCATTTTAACTGCTGTTGATGCTAAGACTTACCAACTCGAAGTTAACACAGGTACCGACAGCGGTACAATTGGGTTAAATTTACTTGATGATGACAGCATCAAAAACAGCTTGGGAGTGGCATTAGGCGGTGCAACTGCTGGCAATGGTAACTTAACGGGACAAGTTTATGAGATTGACAAAACTCCGCCGACTGCTAGTTTAAATGCTGTTGCTGATGTGACGGTAGCGGGAGGAACCAGTCAAACTTTGACTGTCACTTTCAGCGATAATAATGTTCTCGATGTTTCAAGCTTGGATAGTTCTGATGTTTTGATAAATGGGTCAGGCGGCGCTATTCCTGCTACGTTTGTCAGTGTCGATACTAATAGTAATGGTACGCCTCGGACAGCCACTTATTCCTTTGTTCCCCCAGGCGGAAGTTGGGATAATACTGACAATGGAATTTACACAGTTAACTTGCAAGGAAGTGAGGTTAAAGATGGACTTGGCAATCTTGCTGTTGCTAGTAGTTTAGGGACTTTTAACGTTAATGTTGCGGCATCGGTTGCGACAGATACACCAACGGGCACAGATACACCAACGGGCACAGCAGGAACATCAACTGGCACAGCGGGAACACCAACGGGTACAGCGGGAACACCAACGGGTACAGATACACCAACCGGCACAGCGGGAACACCAACGGGTACAGATACACCAACGGGTACAGCGGGAACACCAACGGGTACAGATACACCAACCGGCACAGCGGGAACACCAACGGGTACAGATACACCAACGGGTACAGCGGGAACACCAACGGGTACAGATACACCAACCGGCACAGCGGGAACACCAACGGGTACAGA